>JACPMD010000139.1 GCA_016186235.1 Candidatus Roizmanbacteria bacterium
ATATTACTTACATACACGTACGGTCAAATTGAGGGGTAGCGGAAGGGTCCAAACCATCTATTTTTTCTCAAGAAAAGTAGGAAAAGGAGCGATGGAAGAGCTACCAAACGGATACAAGGTTCGAGAAAATCCACGAAATTATTTACCAATCCTTAAGAAAAAGTGATACGGATCCTTACAGACTATAAACTGCTATAATATCAGTCAATGAAAGTCCTGTATCTTTATATGTTTCCCTTATGGGGAAACGGCTCTGGGGCTTGGTTACGAAGACTTACAAGGCACCTTACCGATAACTTCCCCGATTATGAAGCGGCAATCGTTGCTCCTGAGAAACGGATGTTGAAATACGCCAAAATATTTCGTCTCGAACCGCCTCTCATGGGGATATTTGTGGGACATCCAGAACTTCTCGGCGTAAAAAAATACTCTAAATTTAGCAATCAAGAAATGATAGAGATTTTTAATTACTATCTTCTTCAAACCTCTCGCGCCATCGAAAAATTCAAACCAGACCTCATCCACGCCTTTCACACCGCTTTTTTACCTCAGGTCGCGAGAATCATGGCAAATTTTTATAAAATCCCTTTCATCATCACAACCCACGGAAGCGATCTCTATTATCTAAAGGAAGACAGCCGTTGGCGGCTTTCGGTCCGAGACTCCTCCCTTCGAGCAAAGTGGATTACCGCAAACAGTAATTTCACTCGCCAGTGGTATCTGCAAATGTTTGGGAGAGATCTTTCGAAAAAGACTCGAACAATCCCAGCCGGCGTCAACAATATGATCGATTTTGGTAAAAACGTTTCATGGATCGATAAAAAGTATCACTTTAAATACGACCACATGGTACTTTTCACCGGCAGACTTACACAGCATAAAGGCGTCGAATATTTGATTAAGGCGGCACGACAAATCAAAGCAGAAATTGTCATTCTGGGAGACGGTCCTGAACGTAAATACTTGGAGAGCCTCATCAACAAATATAAACTGACCAATGTTCATATGCTCGGATACTTCTCGCAAAAATTGGGCGAAATTGATGATTTTTACTTACGATCAGATATATATGTTGCCCCAAGCGTGTGGAATGAACCCTTGGGGCTTGTCATTCTTGAAGCGATGGTTCATAAGACGCCAGTCATTGTCACTCGGAAAGGCGGCGTGTCAACGATAGTGAAAGACGACATGAATGGATTTTTGGTTCGACCCAAAAGCGCATCTATTATCGCCCAAAAAGTAAATCAGCTTCTAAAAGATGATAAGTTACGATACAAGATGGGAGAAAACGCTTACCGAACCGTATCCGAACGTTTCAATTGGGGTAAAATTGCCGGAAAGTTCTACAGACTGTATCAACGATCGATGAATAATAAGAGACCGCCTAGAGCTCCAACGTACGTCCTGGCCGCGATTAAAAAAATAAAGAAAATAAATCAATCGCTCTAAAACTTCTCGACAAGCTCGAAGGATAAGAAATATTCATCTGATTCTTTTTTTCTTGTACAATGGATTACACATGAAGATTCTCATCGTTTCTACTCTCAAGAGAAAGGTAACCCCAGAAGTAACCGCCTCGCGCTCGCAAATTATCTATCATATCGCAAGTGGATTGGTGAAAAAAGGACACAGTGTCTCACTGCTGGGAACTGCAGATAGTAACATCCCTGGAGTCAAAAATATCCCAATTATTGAAAAAGGCTGGGTTGATCTTCCTCCTGCTGAAAATCCATTCTTATTCGAAATCGCCACAATGGTCCAACTCGCAAAAAAAATTGTCGAAGTCCAGGACTCTTTTGATATCATCCATAATCATCTTTACCCTGAATTTTTTACTCCGCTTATTGAACAGGAGCTAACAAAACCGATGGTGACAACCGTACACGTACAAGCAACAGACTATATTGATACCACGCTGGGGCTTTTCCAGAAAAGCAAATTTGTTTCAATTTCTCAAGCTCATCGTTCGGCCTTTCATAAAGCCTCGATATACAAGGTTATTTACAACGGTATTGACACAACGCTTTTTTCGCTGAAGCAAAAAGAAGACGTGACTGGTGAATCGTCAGGTTACTTATTGTGGCTTGGGAGGCTTTCAAAAGCGAAAAATTCAGACGGAAGCTTTATGGACCCCAAGGGTGTGAAATGGGCAATTCAGCTGGCAGAAGAAACCGGGAATCAACTTATTCTGTCAGGCAACGTTGAAGATATGAAATTTTACAAACAGGGGGTTGAACCGCATTTATCTGAAAAAATTCGGTGGTTTGGTCCCGTCTCATCTGAACAACTCCTCACCAAAGAACAGGTCGTCGAGTTGATGCAAAAGGCTCGAGTTTTTTTAATGACAGTAAATTGGGAGGAACCGTTTGGGTTAGTTATGGCAGAGGCAATGAGCTGCGGCACACCGGTCATTGGTTTTAACCGAGGTTCTGTACCGGAACTTGTGGTTGATGGGAAAACTGGTTTTATCGTCCCGCCTCCGAGCGGGACGCCGGAAAGCGGCGTAGCAGCCGTCGAAGGATTAAAGGATGCTCTATCAAAGATAAACACAATAAAGTCAGAAGACTGCAGGAATCATGTACTGGAAAATTTTTCCCTAGATACGATGGTAAACGAGTATGAAAAATTGTACAAAGAACTAATTTAAAATTCTTATGAAAATCGCTCAGCTCTCAACCCCTTTGATTCCTGTTCCGCCGCCAAACTACGGAGGAACTGAACTTGTCGTCCACAATATTACCGAGGAATTGGTCAAACGCGGGCATGAGGTGACGCTTTTCGCAACCGGCGATTCAAAAACGTCTGCGAAACTTGTTGCTCCGTTTTCAAATGCGCTCAATCCTCAGGAAATGGAAAGGCTCTTTTCGCCTCTCGCCCTCAGGCTCTTTTGGACTCATAGCCTCCCCTCGCTCTATCATGCGGTTTCTGTCTTTGAAAGAGCTTCTGAGTTTGATATTATTCACGATCATTTCCATTATATTGGACTCGTCTTCAGCAACGTGGTCAAAACTCCGGTTTTGCATACCTATCATGGAGACTTGAAAACAGCACAGTCAAGTACGATAGAACGGTTGTTTTTCGAAAAGTATAGGAACCTTCCGTGGACAGCGATTTCTGAGAGTCAAAAGAAAAACTCACACGTTCCACTCAATTTTGTCTCTGTGATTCACCACGGAGTTCCCATAGAAAAATTTTCCTTTAATGAAAATCCTGAGGATTACCTTGTATGGGTAGGTCGTATCACTCCAAAAAAAGGCCTGCACTATGCTATCCAAACAGCCAAGCAGGTCGGGAAACCTCTAAAAATCGCCGGAGTTATCCATCCACGAGACGAAGAATTTTTCCAAAAAGAGATTAAACCGCATCTTGATGAGAAACTCATACTGTTTGTTGGGGCTCTGGGACTTGAAGATAAAGTATCGCTCTTGAAAAATGCCAAGGCACTTCTTTATCCTGTTACTTGGGAGGAGCCTTTTGGCTTAGTTATGATAGAGGCAATGGCCACCGGAACGCCGGTTATTGCATTCGCTCATGGAGCAGTGTCCGAGGTGATCGTCAATGAGGAGACCGGTTTTCTCATACTAGGCGAGGGTTCTGTTGAGGCGCTCGTTGACGCAACAAAAAAAATATATTCCCTTCCCCAAGGAGAGTATACTGAATTGAGAAAGCGCTCAAGAAAACGGGTTGAAGACAATTTTACCGTAGAAAAAATGGTCGATAAATATGAAAAAGTCTATCAAAGTATTTTGAAATGATATGAAAATCGTTATGCTTTCTACTCCCTGGATTCCGGTTCCGCCAAAAGGATATGGAGGTACAGAGCTCGTTGTTGCAAATTTAGCAGAAGGATTACTAAAAAAAGGGCATGAGGTGACTGTTTTTGCAACAGGAGATTCTGTAACTTCGGCTCGGCTAGAATACTACTATCCTAAAGCGCTAGGGAATAATTTTTTTCTTAAACAACACC
>JACPMD010000025.1 GCA_016186235.1 Candidatus Roizmanbacteria bacterium
ACTTATTATTTTTTAAGCAGTGGTCAAGCAGCGAGTGTTTTTCCTAGCCTTTCACAATATTCTCCTCCCAAAACGAATGGAAGTCTTACAAATGGAAAAGGTAAAGAAAACGAAGCAAAAAATCAAGAGTGCCCTCTTAACGGAGAGATGTTAACAAACTCACAAAAGCAAAAATGGCTAAAAAGGCGACCTCTTGGAGTTGCCATTGAGAATCATGAAGAAGCACGACCTCAATCAGGATTAACCTCTGCCGATATTGTATATGAGGCGGTAGCAGAGGGAGGAATTACACGATTTTTGGCCATTTTTTACTGCAAGGACGCTTCGTATATCGGACCAGTTCGCTCGGCCAGAATTTACTTTATCAAACTTCTAGAAGAATACGGCCAAAATCCATTATATGCGCACGTTGGAGGCGCTAATACTCCGGGGCCAGCAGATGCCTTAGGTGAAATTAAGAATCTTGGATGGGGAAATTATAATGATCTTAATCAGTTTGCGGTCCCCTTTCCTTATTACTGGAGAGACTATGAAAGACTTCCAGGGAGAATTACAGAGCATACTGTATACTCTGCAACGAACAAACTCTGGGAGTTTGCGAAAAATAAGCGCAAGTTGACAAACGTTGATGACGATGGAAAGAAATGGGATGGATCCTTCACTGCATGGAAGTTCAAAAACGACGCTCCAGCGAGTGGCCGAGGAGATACAACTTCGATAAGTTTTGGTTTTTGGGATCTTTTCGCGGCGAATTATTCGGTGAACTGGGTATATAATAAGGCTGAAAACAGCTACAAACGAGAAAACGGGGGAGCCGATCATATTGATAAAAATACAGGAAAACCCCTCAAAGCCAAAAATGTCGTAGTTGTTTTCGCCCAGGAGTCTCCGGCGAATGATGGTTATCCTGGAGGGCATTTGTTATACAAGCTAACTGGTGCTGGCGAAGGCCTTCTTTTCCAAGACGGAAAAGCATCAGAGATCTCTTGGAGCAAAAAAAATGGAGAATCGAGAATGAAGTTTGTTGATGTAACAGGCAAAGAAGCATCTTTTGTAAGAGGTCAAATCTTTGTTGAGATGTTACCTATAGGTAATAAAGTGACTTACTAGTATGCCTCTCCAACATATTATACCATCAAAGGCTCGAAGAAAGATTCTAGAGCTCTTTTTCCAGCATCCCACTGAAAGTTTTTATCTGAGGCTCGATATCCTCTCGGAGGAAAAAGTGCTTCATAAAGAAAGGCGCCTCAATAAAATTTTCTATACGCTAAATAAACACTATTCTTTCTATGATGAATTCTTGAGGATCTTCTCAAAAATGAGTTTTCTGCCAAACCTTATTTATAAGAATCTCTCAAAGATTGGAAAAATAAAATTCATCGCTATGTCGATGAAGTTTGCAAAACGAATTCCTATTAAGGAGGATGAGATATACCTGTTATTGGTCGGCGTGATCGTGGTTCCTGAGATGGCGAGCATTATTGCAGAAACAGAGAAACAGTATGGGACAGAGATCAACTACACAGTTATGACAGAAGACGAACTGGCTTTTAGGAAGAAAAACAACGATCCTTTTATTTGGAGATTCTTAAGGCAGCCTAAAATTATGTTAGTCGGATTCGAGGAAGAGTTAATGAAATGATGCTGAAACTATTAAAGTATACTGGACTATTCATCCTTATTATTTTAGTCATCTGGATAGATCTCCCTGAGAATCTCCGAGTCAAATTTAATTTTTTAAAATATAAAGTTGACTTTAAAATAAGCCCTTTAACTATAGGGAGAAAAGAATTTAAAACTCATTTGGGACTCGACCTTAAGGGAGGAAGTCATTTGGTTTTTCAGGCGGATACAGCAAAAGTCCGACCTGAAGATCTCCAAGATTCACTCGATTCGGCAAGAGATATTATAGAAAGAAGGGTAAATCTCTTCGGAGTTTCTGAGCCAACCGTTCTGGAATTAAAGTCTGGAGGCGGTTACAGAATTGCTGTTGACCTTCCCGGAATATCCGACGTCAATGAAGCTATACAGTTGATTGGAAAAACAGCTCAGCTCTCTTTTGCAGAGATTGCTACATCAGAGGCAAAAACAGCTACGCCAGAGGCAGTCTTAAAGCCTACGGAGTTAACTGGGAAAGATGTAAAGAAGGCCCAAGTGCAGTTTGATTCACAAACGGGAAAACCGCAAGTGGGGTTGCAGTTTTCTCAAAAAGGTGGAAAGATGTTTGCTGACTTGACAAGAAAAAATATTGGGAAGCCCCTTGCAATGCTCATCGACGGCTATCCAATCTCTACGCCAATTGTTCAGCAAGAAATTCCAGATGGAAATGCGGTTATCACGGGTAATTTTACTTTAGACGAAGCCAAAAAACTAGCCATAGCAATCAATTCAGGAGCGCTCCCTCTCCCAATACAATTAGTGGAACAAAGAAACATCGGTCCCACTCTTGGCGCCCTGGAGGTTCGTAAAAGTGTTTTTGCAGGCGGCGTAGGACTCGCAATGGTATTGTTATTTATGATTTTATATTATCGGAAATTGGGATTCATAGCTGCAATAGCACTCACCATCTATGGTCTCCTATCTTTCGCTATTTTCAGAGCGATACCTGTTGTCTTGACGCTTCCTGGAGTTGCAGGATTTATATTATCGATCGGCATGGCGGTCGATTCCAATATTCTTATCTTTGAGAGAATTAGGGAAGAGTTGCGGCGCGGCAATGATATTGATGTTGCAATTCGTTTAGGTTTTGGCAGGGCAATCGACGCGATAAAAGATGCTAATATTACTACTTTTTTAGTTGCCTTTATTCTATTCAATCCTTTAAACTGGGAATTTCTGCCTCAGTTCGGATTAGTGAGAGGATTTGCGTTAACTTTAGGAATAGGAGTTGCGACCAGCCTCTTTACCGGAGTTTTTATAACAAAAAGGCTTATTAATTCTTTCTATAGATAGATGGTAAACTTTTTAAAGTATCGTTGGTTATACATTCTTATTTCTAGCGCAGTCATCGGCATAGGTATCTTTTCGATGATTAAATGGGGATTCAGATTATCAATAGATTTTATTGGCGGATCGAATTTGGAGTATAGCCTAAGACAGAAAGGAGATGTAAGTAAAGTTAAAGAGGTGCTAAAAAAAAATAAAGTCGAAATCCTACAAATGACTCAAAAAGATAGGGAATTGTTTGTGAAAGCAAAGTCACTTAATGAGAAACAGGATGCAAAACTTAATAGTGATTTAAAAGGCGCTCTCGGTCCGTACATTACAATTCTTCGCTCAGAGACGGTGAGTCCGATTCTTGGTAAAGAAATGATTAATAAAACCATAATAGCTTCTATTCTCGCAATCATTGGGATTCTTCTCTACATGAGCTTCACTTTTAAAAGTTTTTATTTTGCACTCTCGGCAATTATTGCATTGGTTCATGATTTTTTGGTTGTCGTAGGGGCCTACTCACTCTTTTCACATTTTTTTGGCGCTGAGGTAGACCTGCTTTTTGTCACAGCGCTTTTAACTACTATGTCATTTTCTGTGCACGACACGATCGTTATCTTTGACAAAATAAGGGAATACGGAAAAGCTAAAAAGGCAGAGGGTTAAATGCTAGACGGAGTCAGGAAATTCAACTGGG
>JACPMD010000146.1 GCA_016186235.1 Candidatus Roizmanbacteria bacterium
AGCTCTTTTTTAGCTTTATTTAAAGATGATCTGATTACGCTTTTTTTAGGAAAAGTGGTCGGGTTTGAAGGTCTGGGATATATAGGATGGGCAAAAAAATGGGCAGAAGCGCCAATCCGAATTATCATGGATAATATTAGCAGAGTGCTTTTTCCTGTCCTTTCAAGGTTACAACATCAGAAAGATAAAGTCTCAAAAATTATTGAAAAATTTCTTTATTATCAAACTCTGCTTCTAACTCCCTCAATAGTTGGTCTTGCTTTAATAATGAAATCAATAGTGGATGTGATCCCAGGCTACAATAAATGGGAACCTGCACTTCCTTTATTTTATTTATTCGTCATTGCCGCCTTTTTTTCCTCATACTCTACTCCCTTTATGAACCTTTTTAACGCCTTGGGGAAAGTAAAGGTTTCTTTCTCTTTTATGTTTTTTTGGACAGCTGCTACCTGGCTACTAACGCTTATTCTTACAGATAGATTTGGTTTATACGGTTTTCCGCTCACCCAATTTTTTCTTTCGCTTACTTTTATTTTTGTTGTATTTAAAGCGAGGCAACTTGTCTCATTCAATTTTCTTCAGCCGATTCTCCCCTCACTTTTAGCTGGCCTTTTAATGGCAATTTTGACGTATTCTCTTCTCGGACTTTTTTCAACATCTTTCGTAGGACTGACGTCTGTAATTCTTATCTCGGGAGCCTTTTACTTTATTATGCTTAGGTTTTTATTTAGAATAGATGTTATTCAAGAAGTAAAATCATTGTTCCAATGATGAATATTACCGCCATAATAGTCGTTAAACAAAAACCACCGCATTTTTTCGAGGCGCTGCGTTCGATCGAAGACATAGTGTCTGAAATTATCGTCGGAACTATTACCATTGACGAACAGTATAAAAAAAAACTTTTAGAAAATAAAAAAGTCCGGATAATCGAATTACCCTCTGATGTAAGCTTCGCTGATCTAGTCAAAGAAGAGCTTAAAAAGAAAGCAAAAGGAGAATATATTCTATACCTTGATCCCGACGAAATCTTCCCTACTGAAATTAAGAAGTACATCGCTTCACATTTAAAAGATTTTGATTATTATTTATTCCCGCGCAAAAATATCATCTTTGGAAAGTGGATATCACACTCGCGCTGGTGGCCAGACTATCAATTACGCTTGTTCAAGAAAAACTCCGTGGTGTGGCCTCAAGTACTACATCCAATTCCAGAGGGACGCGGAAAAGGATTCAGATTTGAACCAGAAGAAAAAAATGCAATTCTGCACTATAACTACAACTCAATCGACGAATATATTGAAAAAGCTACACGCTATGCAAAATCAGAAGCTCAAGAATTAATCCAACAAAACAAAAAATATTCAATAGAGGCAGCAATAAAACAAGCGCTCTCGGAATTTATAAGTCGCTTTTTTGCTCATGAAGGCTATAGAGACGGTATGCATGGATTTGTCTTATCTTTGCTACAAAAGATTTATTATTTTTTAGTTTACTTCTACTATTGGGAGCAAAAAAAATATTTTGAGGATGAACAAAAAAAACTTGTCAAATACTCTCAAAATTTCTTTAGGCAAGGATTAAAAGAAGTAAACTTTTGGCTTGTAAAGAAAAATTTTGTGGACACTGTTGAAAAAATAAGACTGAAGATCATTGATAAATTATTCTAGTTTGTAAATACTAACAGAGGCTCCGTTATAAATTTTTATGACATTTCTCCTAGAACATCTGGATAAAATCTTATCTTTTTTCGTTAATTCTTTTAACTCGTAAACGTAATTTACTTCATTGAGTATCGAACAATCCATCTTTCGAACTTTTTCTAAACGTTTCTCGAAAGGTATACTTGTAACACTCATTGATTGGATTTCCGCTAAATACTGTTGCTTGCCCGAAAAAGCTGAAACATAAGAACTGTCTTCATACTGATTCAAGGGTGGATTTTTTTGCTGCTCTTTCCAACCTTTTTTATAAAGCGGGGTGAAAACTACTCCATCCGGCTGTTTTTTAAGAAAAGTCAAAGCATCAATTTCCCCTTTAGGCAAATATGTTGACTTTGAAACTTTTAGAAAATGCCAAATTAAATCATATGAGGTCGGAACAGATAATAATATAAGTATCAAGCCAGAACTCAGAAAAAACTTTCGCTTAGACTTAAAGAAATCATAGGTTAGTCTCGCTAAATAAATTGTTGACAGAAAAATAGCATAGAAGAAAAACTGTACTACATTCCACCAGACTCCTTTTTGTACCAAACTAACAGTCAGCAATATAGAAAAAAGAATGGTCGATATTACAACAAAATCAAACTTATCCAACTGTTTCCTAACCAATAAAATTGTTACATAGAGTAATCCAAAGAATCGTGTTCCTAAATAGAAAAACAAAAAAATCAACAAGTTAATTAGCTCGATTGCGATCAAACGCGGGCCAATGCCAAATTGTTGAAGAAAGTACCGTGCATCGGTCATCTTTTGCAGATAAAACTGGTCAGGGGATTCTGTTATTGTATGAACTAAAGCAAACGGTATAAGGCTAAATGTAGATCCAGTTTTTGAGGTCGATAAAGGGTCGTAAAAGAGAAAGAGGCCTATCAAAACAAAAGCACTTATCACAAAAGAATATACAAGAAAATTTTTAATCTTGATTTTTGAAATATTCACAATCAAATATAAAGTGAGTAAAAAAATGCCTATCAATGCTCCATAAAATTTTATCCCCAGCATAAAAAAAATTAAGATCCCGCTTATTGTGATTATTTTCTTATTAATTTTCTTGTCCTTAACAAGGATAAGAAGAATAATGAAAAAGAGAAGTGAAACCGCATATTGAAGATTTGACATTGTATGCATTATTGATTGGGGTAAAAGCGTTGATGAATTTTGAAGATTTTTACTATAATAAAGTGTAAAGAAATAAGAAAAAGAACCTGCAAAATAACTAAAAAAAAGAAATATTCCTACAAAAAGAGGCGAATCTATTATTTTTCTAGCAAGAGTTGATAGAAGAATTGTGAAAAAAATAAACCACACTACAGGTATCAGCTTAAAATAAGAGATTAATGGAGGAATTCCTAGTTTTGATAAAAGAAAAATAATGAAGTCTAACAACCAGTTATACCCATAGAGATGTCCCCCGACAAAAGTCGGGGCTACAAACGGAAATTTATTAAACGACGTTTCAGCAATGGCGAGGTGCCAAATGGCGTCTCGTCCATGAACGCCCCAAAAGTAATATCCGCACTCTCCCTCAAAACAAAAATAGCTTCCGCTTGGAAAGATAACGAGCATGTATAAAAAAAAGGCTGGAATGATAATGAGTAAGAGCAATTTATGGCTCCAAATATAGTCAATTATTCGTCTCACGACTCACGTGTTGAATAAATAATTATTTTTCCGTTTCCATATATCTGCTTTATGTTTGGTGCCTTACACTTCATAATTATTTTTTCCTCGTCAGGTAGGTCTCTGATCTCATACACATAGTCGACTTCGCTTAAAATTGAACAATCCAATTTCTTTACTTTCTCTAAGCGACGTGGATAAGGAATACCAGTCAATCTTAACTGTAATTCATTAGCCAGATATTCTTGTTTTCCCGAGAACGCAGCTAGATAGGCCGTATCTTCATACGTATAGAGGGGGTTTGATTTCGAATAATTCTTCCATTCCTTTTCGTATAGAGGTCTATAGACAACTCCATCTGGCTGTTTTTTTAGAAAAGCTAAAGCCTCCATCTCTTCTCTAGGAAGATAGGTGGCTCCTGGAATGGCCCAAAAAAATTTAATAAGGTCATATGAGGTGGGAACTGATAGAAACATAATTATGGGTACAATTAATTTAACAACTGCCTTTTTATTCTGGAATAAATCAAACGATAGTTTCGAGAGATAGATTGTTGATAGAAAGATAGCATAATAAAAAAACTGCATTGTATTCCACCACTCTGCTTTTTGAACTAAGGTTGCAGTGAGAAATATTGAAAAACAAATGGTTAAGATTACAGAAAAATCGAAGGTGTCTAGCTTTTTTTTTGATAACAAAATAGTAATATATAAAAGCCCAAAAAAGCGTGTTCCTAAATAAAAAAATAGGAAGATAGTTAAATTCAGGGCCTCTATCGCTATCAACCTCGGACCAATACCACGTGACATTAAGTAGTATCGAGCATCGGTCATACTTTGAAGATAGAATTGATTTGGAGTCTCTGTAATTGTGTGAATAATGGCAAAAGGCGCAAATCCAAATACTGCACCTGTTTTAATCGATTGAGTTGGATTGTAAAAGAAAATAATACTCAAGAAGGCGAAGAAACCTAAGAATAAAATAAAGAGTAAATATCTCTTAAAGTTCTTAAAAAGAAACTGTAATGTTAAGTAGATCCCCGCAAGAAATATTCCTATAACTCTGCCATAAAACTTAAGCCCCATAATCATGAAAATGGCAAATCCTGCGGCTAGAGAAGTCTTGAGATTAAAATTTCTTTCTTTGATCAAAATTAATATCCAGAGTAAAAAAAGGAGAGAAAAAGCATAGGGAGGGTTTGACATCATCAACATAATTGGTTGAGGCAGTTGAGTTGATGAATCATTGATACTGTGTTCACGATACAACTTGATTAGGTAATAGAAAGATCCTGCAAAATAATTAAAAAAAAGAAATAGGCTAACAAAAAGAGGGCTGTCTTTTATCTTTCTGCCTAAGATAATAAGAAGTGAGGTAAATAAAATAAACCAAACAACGGGAAAGATTTTAAAATAAGTAATTATTGCGGGTATCCCTAATTTGGAAAACAGAAAGATAAAAAAATCTAGTAAATAATTATATCCGTAAAGATTTTCCCCGACAAAAGTCGGGGCAACAAAAGGGAACTTATTAAATGAGACATTGGCTATCGCAAGGTGCCACATGGCATCGTGGCCGTGAACGCCCCAAAATTGTATTCCGCATGCCTCTTTAAAACATAAAAAGGTACCGCTTGGGAAAATGACGAGCATGTATAAGAAAAAGGCGGGGAGGATGATAAAAAGTAAGAATGGATGCCTTCTGATATACTTTAAAACATGTCCCATAGGTTAGCGATAATCACTGTAGTGTACGAAAATTATACAGTACTCAAAGATTTCACAAAAAGCCTTGAGAAGCAATTAAACAAAAACTTTCATCTTTATCTTGTTGACCTCTCTGAAAAAAAACAGATCATTTCTTCCGAATCTTTCAGCCTTTCCTATATCCCATCAATTAATCGAGGATATGCATATGGTGTTAACTTGGGATTAAGAGTTGCTCTTAAAGAGGGATATCAGGATTTCTGCGTGATGAATAGCGATATCTATTTTAACGAAACTTTTGTTGACTCGGTTGTTAAAAGTTTTTCCAAGCATGCTGGATCGATCTTGGGTGGAAAAATTTATTATGCCCCTAGGTACGAATACCATAAAGAGACATATGAAAAAAATCAGCTCGGAAAGGTACTCTGGTATGCCGGTGGATCTGTCGACTGGAAAAATGCGCTTACTCCTCATAGAGGGGTAGATGAAGTAGATCATGGCCAATATTCTCGTCCTGAAGAAACAGAATTTATCACTGGCGCTCTTATGTTTTTTGACAAGACCGTGATAAACACTATCGGCTTTTGGGACGAAGGGTATTTTCTCTACTTTGAAGATGCAGACTTTTGCGAAAGAGCAAAAAAGGCTGGAATTAAACTCTATTTCGACCCCTCTATAATTATTTGGCATAAGAACGCGCAGTCTACGGGTGGTCCTGGCTCAACGATTCAGCAAAAACTTCAAGGAAAAAATCGTCTTCGATTTGCTCTAAAGTATGGACCTCTGAAAACAAAATTCCACGTAGTCAAAAATTATGTTTTTAAATAAACGAGTACTTAATCTTGTCTTTATTTTTATTATTGTAATTTACTTCTTTCAGCACTTCCGCGTATCAAGGAACTATTCGCAGACGTATACTTTTGGAGATGAAAACGCTCATATGGCAGGCGGTTACTTTGTTTTAAAGGGATATAAACCTTATAAAGACTTCTCTGGAAATCATCAGCCTTTAACCTACATTTTCCCAGCCGCTATCCAAAGAGCCATCCCTGCTAACAGCCTTTATCTTTTTGTTGGGAGGCATAGACTGGCTGTTTATTTGTATTCAATCTTTTGGCAATCTGTTTACCTATTTACTTTTGGCAAGTTTATATTTTTCTTTACCCTTATTTTTGAGATAACACGTTATGTTCTTTTAGGAAATAAGGTCCTAGGTGAGACTTGGGCGATGTATCCTTTGGTTTTCTTGTTAGGAATAGCCATAAAAAAAGCCATTTTTAATAAAAACTTAAAAAATCACGAAATCATATTGTTTTCTCTCGCATCTTTTGTATCGGCTTTTTCTTTGTTACCGGTTTGGCCAAGTGTTATAGTATTAAACGCGCTTCTCCTGATCAAACACTTGAGAGAGAAGCAGA
>JACPMD010000137.1 GCA_016186235.1 Candidatus Roizmanbacteria bacterium
AACTATCCGCCAGGGTTTGCCTATATTTTATGGATTATCAATAAAATCTATGCTTTCTTTAAGGACCCTTACAACATATCTGAGTATTGGCTTGATACGAATGCATTCTATTTATTTTTAATAAAAACTCTTACGATCGCAGCTGACTTGCTAGTCGTATGGCTCATCATCAAGATCGCTCAAAGACTTCAGCGTGCGAATCTTGGAAAAATTCTTGCCCTCGCATATTTTCTCAATCCAGCAGTAATCTACGACGGAGTCATTTGGGGTCAGGTTGACCAGTTCGGGTTAGCATTATTCTTATTGAGCGTCTACTTTTTAGTTACCTTTCGACCTCACGCGGGCTCCATTGTTTTTACTCTCTCGTGTCTTATGAAGTTTCAAAACATCATTTTCATACCGCTTTTTTACCTTTTTATTTTTAAATTTTATTCTTTCAAACAGGTTATTACAAGTGTGAGGACAAGTTTGATAGCTTTTCTGATCATAGTCTCTCCATTCTTATTGGCGAAGCAGATGGATCGGTTATTGTATCTTTTGACGGTGAACTCAGATTGGTTTCCTTGGTATTCATTAAACGCCTTCAACATCTGGTGGATTGCATCGGGGCTGCGAGGGATGGAGCTTGTTGATAAACATCTTATAGTTGGGATAACGAACGCTAAGCAATTCGGACTAGTTCTTTATATTTTCGCTTATTTTATAGCGTGTATTACCCTTTTCTTTTCAAAAAAAGAAGAAGTCGTGAAGAATTTCATCTTAGCCTGTTCGCTCGCTGTATTTGGATTCTTTCACCTTTTGACCCAGAGCCATGAACGATACCTGTATCCCCTGATGGGATTGCTCCCAATTTTATTTATTTATTCTTCGAGAGATCGACCCATTAAACTATTCTTTATTTTTTACGTGCTTTTTTCGCTCTTTTTTTTCCTCAATATGTATCTATCCATGATCTGGAATTATCCTGATCAAGGCTATATGCCTTTTAGCAAGGAAACGACGCAGTCGTTTTCACTCATTATCTCCCTCGCTCAAATTGGCCTATTCTTTATATTTACCTTCATTTACTTTAGATCAGCAGTTGTAAAGTATCGTTTCGTGCTCATTTCCTTTGCAGGTTTATTAATAGCTGCTTTGGTTGTAAAAAACGTAAATTATTTGTTGAAACGACCAATTCTTTTAGCTTCATTAAAGCCAATTTCCTATCATCAGGATTACCTCGTTCCAGTTAGGAACAAAACCGTAGAGTCTGAACGAGGAGTCAAATTCTGGAATAGGCTATCCGTAAACTATTATTTTTATGAAAAGGGAATAGGTTCTCACGCAGATTCAAGCATAACCTACGATCTCAATAAACAATTTTCTCGCTTTTCTAGCGATTATGGTTTAGATACGGAGTCGGCAGAGACGGCTCAAGTATTTTTTTTAATCGAAGCAGACGGCAAAGAAATTTTTAGGTCAAAACCGGTGGGAAGGTTTGATCCACCGGGCTCAACTGAATTAAATATAAAGGGAGTTGAATATTTAACCTTGAAGATAAAGAAAGCAGGGGAGAGCAATTTCGGGGCCCATGCCGACTGGCTGAATCCTATTCTTGTGAGATAAAAACTATTGACAAATTTAGCAACATTTATGTATACTTTTGATTATGAATATTAATCAGTTGGACCCTAAAATAGTGAGCATAACCCAGGTTCGACGTGACATAGACGTTTTGAATAGAATCTTAGAAAAAGAGGATGAAGCTGTGGTGATGAAGAATCAAAAAGTTATGTTTATTGCCGTAAAACCTGATAAATATAACCAGATGAAATCAACAACGAGAAAAGAAAGAATAGAGGGGGCGTTAAAATTCATGGCTGAATCGAGAAAAAAATATAAATTTTCCGGTAACTACGTATCAGACTATATTGTTAAGATGAGAGAAGAACGGGCAAAAAAATGGAAAAAGTAGTTGTTGATAGTTCAGTTGTAGTAAAATGGTTTGTTGAAGAAGCTGGTTCGCAAGATGCTCGTAAACTTCTAAGAAAACACGAAAACGAGACTATAACTCTCTTCGCCCCAGATATTCTCATACTTGAAGTTATGAACGGGTTGTTTTTTAAGGCAGCATTTCCTAAAAATGAACTAGAGGGTGTTCTTGAAAAACTCTTTCAGGCAGAACTACAATTAATTTCTCTTGAGGAAGGGTTGGTTCAAAAAACACTTGAGCTTGTAGTTAAAGAAAGAATAACCTTTTACGATGGCCTATTTATCACCCTTGCGCGAGAGTTGGAATGTCCTCTCATCACTAATGACAACAAACATCATATGAAAAAAATGTATAAGAATATACGTTATCTTTAATTATTTATACCCCATCTTATTCCACTCAACTCTGATTTGATCGACAAATTGCTGCCATAATGTTTCACCGACAATCTCTGCAAGTCTTTGCTCAAGGATCGAGAGGCAACCAAATAAGCCCTTGGGTCAAAGGATCTTGTTGGATTTGTCCGCCAACAGTTCCTATGGTTTCAAGTTGAGAATCATGATGAGCGATCTGCCAAGTATTGAGAGGACTGGACCCATAAATTGTCGAGAATTGTACTTCTTCTTCAAAGAGCTAATTTTTGGTTGTTGATTATGAATATTGGATTTGCTATATTTTCATTTGTATTGGGAGTTTTATTGAAACAGGGAATAGTCTTATGAAAAACACTTCAATTGATCTAGCCGATCTCAATGTTAAAATCGCTATTGCCTTTGGGCTATTAATTATAGGCTTTCTTCTTATATATATTGCTTTTTTAAAATAATATACCTTAGCGCCCACGAGCGGCCACGCCGACTGGTTAAATCTTCTCCTGATGAGGCAAAATCTATCTCGGCAAAATTCTTAGCAAATAGCTTATGGAGTATTGGTTACTACTGGGGCGGCGTTGAGTTAGGGTCAGGGGGGGTATCCGTTGGGGTTGGAGTTGGGGTTAGATTTGGAACGAAAGCTAAATTTCCGACGATAAAATACCAGGGAGCGCCTTTCTTAATCCAAAGTCCATTGACAGAGGCTTTACTATTTACATTATTGCCGATTTTTGTATCTAATCTGTCTGTGGCTCCGGTTATATATATGTCTAGTGTTGGTGTGCGAAGAATGAAGCAGAGACTTTGACCAGTACTGGTGTTTGTTACACATTGGGTAGCTCTTCTAATTTTTCCAGTTTGTACTTCACACATCGAACGCACTTCAGGATTAGATTGAGCGTAAGTTTTTGGAAGATGAAAATTTGTATAAATAAATAATCCAGCGGCGATTACTAAAAGTGTGATTAAGAGAGTTACAAAAGTTGGTTTTGCAAAAAATTGTTTTTTCACGCCGTTATTATAATATGTTTTAGAGCCTTTTGTCAAGACAAAAATAATTTTGTTGCAAGCGAGGTGAAAAATTGCTTAAATTCTGTATATGAGTTTTAGCGAAAATACTAAGATATCTTTCATTCTTTTAGGATTAATCTTCATTATTGGGTTCAACTTTTATCTTTACCGCAACGAATTTAAAGTACAAATTGATCCGAATGACAATGTTTTTCAGTACGCGCTTGTGGATGAAGCAAAGAACATCTGGAAACAAGTATTTGACGGAAAACTTTCGCCTTTTTATCTTTTAGACAGCTTCAACGAGCGGTGGGCTGAAGGCTTTTCTCTTTCATTCTATTATTCTCATCTTCCGCAAGCGGTGATTGCACTGTTAAGTTTTGTTCTCCCTATTGACGCATACAAACTCTTCGTAATTATCCGGACGCTTTTTCTCATTATGATGCCCCTTTCTTTTTATTTTTCGGCTCGGATCTTGCGACTGCCGAGGCTATATGGACTCATCCTCGCTTTCTTTAGTCAGGCCATTTTCACCGATGGTTTGTATGGAATTGATAGCTCGAGCTTCATCTGGAGGGGTTGGGGATTATCGGCCCAGCTATTTGCCGTCTTTTTTCTGCCTCTCGCTTTTGCCTACGGCTATGAATACCTGCAACATCGTAAGCACTTAGCCAGAGCAATACTCTTTAATGTTCTTGTTGCCCAGGCGCATTTTGGGATATTTACCCTGCTTTTAACAGCATACCCCTTTTTTTGGTTAGTAAGTATCTTACCGAAACTATTAAGACAGCCTATTAGTACGGAACAGATCCTGAAGCGAATTCGGGATGACAAGAGTAAAGAACTGGTCAAACGATCGATTGTTTTTCTTTTTTCTACATTATTTTTTCTTTCCTATTTTATCGTTCCCTTCTTTTTGTACGGTCAGTATCGAAATTTTTCTGTGTGGGATCCAATTTGGAAATTTGACTCGTGGGGATTGAAGCAAATACTCATTTGGTTTTTGAATGGCGAGCTTTTTGATTTTGGTCGACTACCAATCCTTAC
>JACPMD010000147.1 GCA_016186235.1 Candidatus Roizmanbacteria bacterium
CGGATGCGAAAATTATCCGACGTGTGATTTTTCATCCTGGAAGTTGCCTAAATAATCTGTGATAGGAAAAATTAAAGGAAAACTTGCAGAAATAGAAGGAAATAGAGGTTTGATCGAAACTCGAGGTGGATTATTCTACCAAGTATTTTTGACCCCATCTTTGATAAGAAAACACGGGCTAAATGATCCTATTGAAATCTATACCTATCTACAGGTAAGAGAAGATGCGCTGGTACTTTTTGCTTTTGAGACAAAGGAAGAATATGAATTATATAAAATCCTTCTTACCGTACCAGGAGTTGGCCCTAAAACTGCTTTTTCCGTTATTTCTTTTTCTCGAATAACAGGACTTACTCAAGCGGTGAAGGAAAATAACGTTGCCTTTTTCTCGCGAATTCCCGGACTTGGGAAGAAAACAGCCATGAAGATTATCCTCGAACTGTCTCACAAATTAGAGTCAGAGTTCAAATTAGAGAAAATGTACTTATCTGAGGAGGATAAAACTGTCATTGATGCCCTTATGTCACTGGGATTTAAATCTCAGGAAGCTAAAAAAGTACTCATTACTATTCCGAAAAAACTCAAACTAGAGGAAAAAATTAAAAAGGCAATACAATTAATGACAGCCAAGAAATAACTGTATTCTATGAAAAAGAAACAAACAGACGATATCAATCTCAGGCCTCAATCTTTAAAAGAGTATATCGGTCATAAAAATATCATTAAAACGCTCCGTCTTTTTATTGACGCGGTTAAGAAAAGAGGGTATCCCTCAGAACACTTGCTTCTCTATGGACCACCAGGGGTCGGTAAAACTACCCTCGCCTACATCATTGCAAACGAATTAACAGGAGAATTAAAAATAACTTCAGGCGCTGCAATTACGCGAAGCGGAGACTTGGCTGCGATACTGACAAATATGAAAGACAACGACGTACTCTTCATCGACGAGGTGCATCGACTACCTAAACCTGTTGAAGAAATGCTCTATCCCGTACTTGAGGATTTTTCGCTCGACCTCATCTTGGGAAAAGGCCCGTCGGCGAGGACTGTTCGACTAACCATACCTCGAATCACCATAGTAGGAGCGACGACAAAATTAGCGCTCTTATCTGCACCACTCAGAGATAGATTTGGGCTGATTTTAAGAATAGATTTTTATTCAGCTGAGGACATGATTCAGATAGTGAAACGTTCAAGTTACCTTCTCAAGATGCCCACAACTCCTGCAGCTACAAAAGAGATCGCAAAGAGGTCGCGAAGAACTCCCCGAGTAGCAAACAGAATCTTAAAGCGGGCAAAAGATATGTTTGAGGTAGATAAGGAAGAAACGCTCGACGAACAGCTTTTAAAAAGGCTTTTTGACCTTCTCGAGATCGACGAGATCGGGTTAACTACTGTAGATCGTAAGTACTTGCACATCTTGATCCATAAATTTCAAAATGTTCCGGTCGGAGTTGAGACGATAGCCTTGTCAATGTCAGAAGACAAGAGAACAATTGAGGAGTTTATTGAACCCTATCTTATGCAGTTAGGATTTTTAAAAAAAACTCCCCGCGGAAGAATGGTAACTCAAAAAGCTCTTTCTCATCTCAAAATTTCCTCTCAAAGTAACCTCGAACAGCCAAAACTCGTTTGATATAATGTACATACAGAACGGTTCTTAAACGTTGCCCGAGTGGCGGAATTGGTATACGCGCAGCACTTAAAATGCTGTGAGTGAAAACTCGTGCCGGTTCGACTCCGGCCTCGGGCACTTTCGCCTCCTTAGCTTAGTGGCAAAGCGGCGGTTTTGTAAACCGTTGACCGCAGTTCGATTCTGCGAGGAGGCTCAAAAAATGTGGTAAGATAAGCTATAAAGCCCCCATAGCTCAACGGACAGAGCGATTCCCTTCTAAGGAATAGATATCAGTTCAATTCTGATTGGGGGTACACGCATGAAAAAAACAGTTTCTGCTTTTGTTCTTGGAGTAATCAAACTTAAAAATAAATACCTTCTTACAAGGCGACAGGAAATAGACCCAGAAGATCCAAAGGATTTCTATAATAAATGGCAACTTCCCGGCGGAGGAATTAGTTTCGGGGAAACAGCAGAAGAAGCTCTTTTAAGAGAAGTTGAAGAAGAACTTGGCTTCAAAGTTAGGATTATTTCGGTTGTTCCCTATATATTAAATTCGATAAGAAAAAGTTGGCAGGGCCACGGAATTGTTTTTTTATGTAGACCTACATCAAGTAATTTTAAAGTAAAATTGAATCGTGAATCAAAAACATTCGGGTGGTTTACTGCAGAACAAATTAGTAATCTCAAAGGTCTTCCCGGATTGAAAGAAGCGATTTTGGCTGCAAGCTTAAAAAGTGGGCGAGGAGGGAGTTGAACCCTCACGCCTCGAAAGGCATAGCTCCTCAAGCTATCGCGTATACCGGATTCCGCCACTCGCCCATGCGGAGTATAGTATATCAGTTTCGGCCGATGGTGTAAACATAGGGAAAATAGAGAAAGATTGCCGGAGGATCATCAGCCAAAACTTTCTGAAATTCTTGATAGAATTTTTTTCTTTCACGTAGCGACAGAGTGCTTCTCCCATCTTCTAGGAGTTTATCGATTTTGACATTTTTATAGTTTCCTATGTTTCCTTGAGTTTGAGTAGAATGCCAAAAGAAGTATTGATCAGGGTCTGTAGGAACATTCCAAAAGGCAAGAAAAAGATCAAAATCGCTTGGTTTTTCAAACGTTATGAGTTTAAGATTGACTTTAAGGCCGATTTTTCTCAGAGACTCGGCGATCACTTCTGCTACTGAAAAGTAATCATAGTAGGTGTAAAAGTTGAGTTCGGCTGACTCCGTCGCTGTAAGAGACTTCTTAATAATTTTTTCTGAACCAGCAGGGTCGAAGAGGGGATTTTTGACTTTTGTATCGTATGCCCATGACGCCGGCGAAATTGAGCTGATAGCAGGCTCTCCCAACTCTTTAAAATTGGATCTATCGACTGCTGAGTTGACTGCTTCACGAATTTCTTTCTCTTTCAAGATCGGCGAATTGAGATTAAAGAAAAAAGTAAGAAGTCTCGTATAATCTACCGATTTTGTAATCTCTGAATTTTTCCATTGAGAAAAAATGTCAACGACAGACTTTTTAGTTGAGGTGAATTCCTTGATCTCCCCCTTTTTATAGGCGTTAATAAGTTGAGACTCGCTATCGTAAAATTTGTATCGAAGATGGGGAAGTCCTTCTTTATTTGGGGAGAGTGAAAGTTCTTTAATGCTACCGTAGCGTACCTTGAAAACGTCTACTTTGTATATGCCGGCAACACCGAGTAAAGGATTTTTTAAGAGAGGTTTATTAAGGTATGTTGGAAAGATTGGAAGTGGTTTTGCCAGCTTAAAATAAATAGTTTGGTCATCGAGTGACCTCGATTGAACATCTTTAAAATTGTAACTTACTTCTTTAGCAGTAAATTTTTTCCCATTAGACCAAAGCAAATTGCTTTTTAAATGAAAACGATACTCTTTACCGTCCTTGGAGACTTCCCAGGAGGATGCAAGTGCAGGGATGATTTCTCCCTTCTCATTAATAAATACAAGTCCGTTTGATATTTTGCTTGTAATTTCTTGCGGGAGACTGTTGAAGTCGTAATTTCCCAAAGTCCCGATCACATTTCTTTTTGTGAATAAGAGGCTATCAATATAGGGCGAGAATGAGATTGCTCCGATGATCAATATGAAACTGAGAAAAAAGCTCAGCAATAGAATCTTAAGATTTTTCTTAATAAATTCAATAAGCAGCCAATAGTAGTAACGTAATGTCTTTTTGTTCATGAACGCTTCGCGTTACTTAACGAACAGATTAACTAGAGAAACAAAGAAGAATACAAAAATAAGAATTATTGTTAACCTCAGGGTAAGCTTTTCAATTCCCCTCCGAGTCTGGAAGAATTCTCCGCCTCCGCCCCAAGCGCTCCCCAAACCTGCACCCCTTCCTTGGAGCAGGATGAGGATGACGATTAAAGCACTCAAGAGAATATTTATAACAAGAAATATGTTTTTCATTCAATAACAATTATACCAGTTTCATTCGTTTGTCTCTTAATAGTAAATGATATTTTTTGGCAAAACGATGCGATTCGTCACGAACCTGTCGAATCAGATTGAATCCAATGTTTGTGACAGGAAAGCGAATCGTAGACAAATCTTTGTTCCC
>JACPMD010000160.1 GCA_016186235.1 Candidatus Roizmanbacteria bacterium
AATAATGTTGCCGCTCCCATTTGGATCGAGCGTAAGACTTTCATTGAGGTCATGAGTCGAAATTAATGCCGAGGATGTCGGACCATACCCTACTACGAGATTTCCGGTTCTGATATCAATTGCGTATTGACTGTTAGGGTAAAGAAAATTCCCTCCGTCAAAAAAGAATGCCTCACCATTCGGCCCTACTGGACCTGTTGGACCGGTCGGACCTGAAGAACCACTTGCGCCTGACGGTCCTGTTGGTCCACTCCCACCTGTTGCGCCAACTGGACCCGTTGGGCCGCTTGCTCCGGTTGCACCAGTAGGTCCTGTCGGTCCACTTGCTCCAACGTCTTGGGCTTGAACGTATGTTGTTAAGAATACTACTAAAGAAAAGAAAAGAAATGAAATAACTAGCGCGAAAAATGAAGTATGAACCGACCTCATATATTTCAGAATAGCTTAAAGGAAAAATTCATTACTGTCAACTAGGAAAAATATGATCAAAACAATTCCTATAAGATCATACTCATTCAATGTGTCCTTTTATGAGAATTGAAATATCGTCTTTCTGATTATTTCTTTTCTTGATTTCTCGAGTAAGCTTTTTGATAAATGATTGTGAACGTTTATTTTTTAGCTTATAAGTAAAATTATTGAAATCTTTTAGTGTAAATACATCCTCGAGTCCATCGGTTGCTAAGAATATTGAGGTTTCGATATCAATTTCCACAACGTCAGGTTTGCACGAAAACAAAGGCTTATCTTTGTTATCTCCACCGCCAAAAAATCTCGAGACATCGCTTCCGTAGCTTTTCGGATCTTTCGGATCGAGGCTATAGTCGCCAATTTCTTTCGGCTTAAACCATCTCCGCCCATTCCATACGTACACAATGACGCTGCCAACAGTAACAATCACTTGCTTATTTTGTATCTCAAAAAGGAAGATACCAACACATGCGACATACTTTGGAAAGCGTTTGAGAACATCTCTGTCGACCAAAAGCGCTGTTTTTTCCGCTCTTATTTGCAGATCAGAAATTTTTGAATTTAAAAAATTTAAAAAATACTGGGGAAATAATTTACCCACCGTTCTTGCTATTTCTCTTCCTGGTCTATCGCCTTCTGGAAGGCCTGGCTTACTATACCCATCTACAAGGCTTATGACGAGATCTGCGCCCTTTTCTTTGTCTGAAATCCGTATAATGTCCTGATTCCGCTTGTAAGGAATTCGCTCGTAGACGATCATATGTTAGATTGAGACTATTGTATAATCTAAAACGATTCTATGCAAAAAGTGTTGTCGATTGTCATTCCCACCCACGATAGTCAAAACACCATTACAGATCTCTTAATTTCAATTCATACTTCTGATTTCTCGCATTTTGAAAACATCGAAGTCGTTGTCGTTGACGACGCATCGAAAGACAAGACAAGAGAAGTTGTTCGAAAGCTCATTGCAAAACTGAAATACTCACTTTCTCTCTCCCCTATCAGAAAGAATGTCGGTCCGGCAAGAGCAAGAAACTATGGCGTTAAAAAAGCAAAGGGCAAATATATTTTATTCCTTGATTCAGACGTTCTTTTGGCAAAATCAACCTTGCGCTACGCGTACCAAATGGCAAAAGAAGCAAAAGTAAAAGCATTCACCGGCATATGGCACTATGAACAAAAAACAAACAAGTTTTTCCCTAATTTTAAAGCGATGCGAGACTGGGTCTACTGGTTCATCGAACGGGAAAAATACGCTCGCTACTACCTCTTCTCAACTCGAATCGCAGGGATAGACCGAAAACTTTTTCTTAAAATCGAGGGATTTAATAAATCTTTTCCTGAAGCAACGGTTGAAGATATCGAGTTAACCTACCGGATTGAAAAATATACAAAAATAAAGTTCTCGCCTGAACTTTTGATCTATCACGAGTTTGAAGATTTTTTGCCAATAGCGATAAAGTATTTCAAAAGAAGCCGAGATTGGGTAAAACTATATCAGAAGAGACTCCGCTTTGACCCTGTTGCGACGTCAAAAAAAGAAGCCTTTAAAGCAATTCTATCAGCATTACTTGTGATTTTTTTGGCTTTGGGATTTATCCATTGGATTTTTTGGTATGGAGCTCTTCTCATATTCGTCCAGCTTGCAAATCTCGAATGGTACTTCTGGACATTTGTTCTGAAACAGAAAGGTTGGATGTTTCTTTTTAAGAGTATTTTTTTCTCAGTTCTCCTCTATCTCATCATCGATCTCGGATCTTTCTGGGGACTAATTACTTCAAAAAGTTCAGCGGATTAAGAAGGGCTCCGCCTGATCTCACTTCAAAATGAAGATGGGTACCTGTTGATCTTCCGGTTGATCCCATTCGGCCAATAACCTGTCCTTGCGAAACAGCCGTACCCGCAGAAACGCCAAGGCTTGACATATGAGCGTAAAGACTCTGGTACCCGTTTGCATGATCAATTATTATATGGCATCCATATCCCCAATTTAAACAGCCGGCATACGTTACCGTCCCCGTATCAGAAGCTAAAACCGAAGGCGCAGAGGCATTTTCGATATCAACTGCCATGTGATACCAGACAGGTACTTGAGAAATGTTTCCTGACGTTGGCCAGATAAAATTGGATGTTCCCTTAACACCAGCCTGTATTTGAGCAGTAACTCTCTGCGCGATATACTTTGGCT
>JACPMD010000019.1 GCA_016186235.1 Candidatus Roizmanbacteria bacterium
GCCCTCATAGCTCAACGGACAGAGCAGACCCGTCCTAAGGGTAAGATGGGAGTTCAATTCTCTCTGAGGGCACAGACAAAAATGAACTGGAAGGCAAAGAGAGTAGGAAGCATTCCAATTCTTTTCCCAAATCCGGTAGGAATAATCTTCTCTACACGTAATCCTGAATCCTCAATAAGCTTAATTCCTGTATCTCTCGTGAAAAAGCGCAGATGATCTTCTCCCAAAATTCCTGGCGAATAGTTAAATTTTCCCAACAGAAGTCCTAATCGAATTTCAATTCGGGCTACATTGGGAAGCGAAATAATTACCTTTCCACTTTTTTTGAGATATTTTTTGCAATCGGTGAGGAGAAGACCGGGTTGTGGAAGATGTTCAAGGATATCGGCTAAAACGATGTAATCATAGGAATAGTTTGCAAGCTGAAGTCTAGGAGTATATAAATCTCTAAAGAATACGCTTCGATAATATTTTTTTGCTTTTTCTAAAGCCTTCTTATTGCTGTCAACCCCGTCAGAGATAACAGATTTTTTCTGAAGCTCTCGTCCGAGATAGCCTGCATTACAGCCAATATCTAATATCGTAGAGTCTTTTTTTATGAGTCCGTATATGGTGCTATGTGGGCTGTAGGGAGAATGATCAAAAAATAAGAGGTCGTCTTTATTGAACATGATATGAATAACGAAAAACTCCTTTTAAAACATGCCATATTCCAAGCAAAATGCTCATCATAAAGTCGAGGTTCCGTTTTAGAAAGAAAATAAGAAGAGAGCAAATCAGAATCAATTTTTCCACGAGCGTAAATCGAGATCGAGCCGTGTAGGAGAGAGAATAAAAAAGATCATAGAGAAAACTGAGAGGAAAAGAGAGATAGCGGAGAATGGATCGTCTCACTTTCTGTGTGAATAGAAGCTCTTCAAGATAAGAGAAGCGCTTTGTATAAGTCCCTGTGTCTCTTTTAAAAAAGAGCACTTTTTTAGAGAATACCACATTGCCCTGGAAAAGAATTTTTAAGATGGTCAAGTGGTCGCTTGAGTGGAAAAATGGGCGTGAGTCTTGATGATACCCGCCTATTTTTTTTAAGACGCTCGTTCTATGAAGCCCATAGAAATATGATAGGTTGTTGGTTTTGAGGAAGTGCAGGATAGCTCGAAATGAAGCCAATGACACATTATCGAAGTCATGCTTTTTGACGATATATGTTTTCCCTTCGAAAAGATTTTCATAATTACTTACAGCTGTGGTAGCGTTTGGATAATCTTTTAGTAATTGTAACAAGGTAGCTATAAAGTGTTTATCCCACAAATCGTCTTGACCGGCCCAAACAAAGTATTTGCCTCGTGCTTTTTTGAGGACAAAGTTGAAGTTTTGAGCTACCCCAAGTCTCTTTTTCTGGGTAAAAAAACGAAGTCTTTTATCCTTTTTAGCCCACAAGCGACAGATTTTGCTTGTATCGTCAGTAGAGTTGTCATCAGAGATAATGAGTTCATAATTTTGATAGGTTTGATCGAGGAGCGACCGAATAGCCTGCGAGATATATTGTTTACCATTGTAGCTGGGCATTCCGATACTAATCATTTTAATTTTCGTATCAACTTCGCGGGATTCCCGGCGATGACAGAGTAACTTGGAAACGATTTGGTAACAACGCTGTTTGCTCCAACCGCGCAGTGTTTTCCTAAACGAACCCCTTTCAGAATAAACGAGTGAGCTCCGATAAAACATTCATCGCCGATAACTACTTTTTCGGCTTTCGTGAGACCAGCTTTAAAGGGTGATCGTAAATCGGCAATATTATGATCGTGATCATAGACTGATACATTATATGAGATAAGGCAGTTTTCCCCGATTCTTATCTCAAAGAGGGCTGACAAAACAACGAATCTCCCAACCTGAGTGTTATTCCCGATACTGATGCATGCGTCCGTTTTTTCGTGATCGATGGTTTGAATCCAGGCATTACGGCCAATAATGACAGTATCTCCTAGTCTTACCCCTTTTAAGCCCACATTTATCCAGTCATAGCCAGGAGCAATGAAGCTGTTTTTTCCAAATTTCATTCCCTTCCAGCGAGCCGGTAATGAGCTTATGTTCGCGATGATTTTTGATACGAGGTTCATAATAGATCCCGAATCAAGTTCGGTATGACAAGTCAGACTGCTAGTTTTTTTTCATCCAAGGGATCATTTCGTCGAGAACTTCTTCGAGAGGAGTATCGCAGGAAACGCCTAATATTCTTTTTGCTTTTGTTACATCAGGGACGCGCTTTTGAACGTCATGAATGAAGGCTTTTTTCCGAATGTAGCGAAAAGGCAGACCAGGTCTTATTTTTTGCCAGATTAATCGAGCCAGTTCGATTACACTGATTGAACGTGGCGAAGAAATATTAAATACTTCATTTTTGGCTTTGGCTGAAAAAATACAGGTGACGATGGCTTTTGCCAGATCTCCTCCGTAGGTAAAGTGGCGTATTTGTTTTCCACTGCCGAAAATGTGGAGGGGATTTTGACCTTGTAGTACTTTGAGGATTAGGTCGGAAACTGCATGATTCATGGCAAGCTGGGTATTCCCCTTGGCTCGATGTGTAAGTTTAGGTTTTTGCTCGCCTATTCCAATACAGTTGAAAGCCCTCACAATCGTGTAGGGTAATCCGAATTGATCCCAGGCTGCGTGGGCAAAATATTCGCTCGCAAGCTTCTGCAGGCCGTATGCTGAACGTGGAGGCCGAATTGAAGCACTGTTCGATTCGGAGCTGGGGAAAGATTTTGCCGATTCATAGATCATGCTCGAGGAAATGAGGGTGATCTTTTTTAGTCTA
>JACPMD010000020.1 GCA_016186235.1 Candidatus Roizmanbacteria bacterium
CACCTACACGCACGCCAACGCCTACTCGAACTCCTACGCCTAGTCCAACACATACTCCTACCCCAACCTTGACAAGTACACCAACTCCAACTAGTACACCTATCCCAACCGCTACTCCAATTCCCAACAGTACGCCCCGTATCACCACTGCATCTTTGCCCACCGCAAAGAAAAATGTTTCTTACACTACGACAATAAGAGGAGTAGACGGAGACAAAAATGACATTCTCACTATGAGGGCTAAAAATATACCAAGTGGTATGCGTTTAAATAATTGTCGGCAATTGATCCGAAATGCTAAGAAAGTTATTCTTTGCGATCTCATAGGGAAACCAAATAACAACGGAACATACATCATAGAATTCACGCTTAGGGATTCAAAAGGAGCCGTGACTCGTAAAGATCTCTCTCTCAGAGTAACTAAGTAAGTAACTGCGAAAATTGGTATGCTAATTTCATGGATCTTCTTACCTATACGGTATTTTCAATCGCCTATATTCTATTTCATCATTGTGCGATTCAGATCAATGCAGAGTTTAAACTCTTCGTGATGGCGGGAACATTTATCATTGCGGGTGCGATTGGGTGGTATCTTCATTCTTTTGAATTTGCTTTAGTTTTTGCAGTAATTCTTTCGCTGATTAAATGGGAAAACTAAGTCACCGCAAACAATCGTTTGCTATTCTCTTCTGTTACCTCGGCCAGCTCCTTAAGAGAGATATGTAAAATTTTTGCAATGAATTCTGCAATAAGTTTTAAATTCTTGGGTTCGTTCGGACCCCGAGTAGCTCGCGGTTGTGATCGCAATGGCTCGGGGTGAAGAAACGGCGAGTCTGTCTCTAACACGAGCATTTCGAGAGGAACCTTCTTAATAAACTCCTGTTTGTCTTTTCTGTAAGTAATATCCCCATCTACACCAATACACATGTTATGCTGTTTCGCAAAGTCTAGAAGCTCACCATCTGGCTCGCAGCAGTGGAACACCGATCTACCTTCAATACTTTTATCCCATACTTCTCTCAAAATTGAGAGGGTATCTTTTTTTGCTTCGCGGTTGTGAAGTATCAAACTTTTTTTGTACTGCAAGGCTAAATCAATTTGCAGTCTTAAAAAAACTTTCTGCTGATTTATGAAAGTTTCATCTATACGATATTCTGTATATTTTGTTTTGTCGTAATAGTGTCTATCAATTCCTACCTCACCCACTGCAACTACTTTGGGATGCGTAAGTAATTTCTCTACCTCTGCTAATTCTTTTTTCACGTTCCACGTTTTACGTTCTACGTTATACGAATATATGTGATGCGGGTGAATTCCTACTGCGGCATACACATTATCAAATTGGGTTGTAAGCTCAACCGCTTTTTTGGACGTTTGAATATCGGTTCCAGGGATAATGATATGACGTATACCAGCTTTTTTAGCCCGTTCGACAACTTCGCTTACTTTTCCGTCAAACGTTTTGAAATTGAGATGACAGTGCGTATCAAACATGGCCTACCAGTATATGTTACACTAATGGTATGACTATCTTCATCGGAGCAGATCATAGGGGATTCGACTTAAAGAATAAGTTGATTGAATATCTTCAGGAAAAAAATATACGCGTTGAGGATTTGGGCGCATATGAACTGCAACCACTAGATGATAATCCTGACTATGCTCAAAAAGTAGCGCA
Source organism: Candidatus Roizmanbacteria bacterium (assembly GCA_016186235.1). Taxonomy (GTDB): domain Bacteria; phylum Patescibacteriota; class Microgenomatia; order UBA1406; family GWC2-37-13; genus JACPMD01. The sequence continues at coordinate 1,679 of JACPMD010000020.1, forward strand.
AGCGGTCTTGCAAAATCCGAAAGAATTTCTCGGAATAGTTATCTGTGGTTCTGGAGGCGGGGTTACAATAGCAGCAAATAGACATAAGGGAATCTACTGCGGCCTTGGATTTGACGATGACCAAGTCAAAAATATGCGTGAACACGATCATATCAATATCCTTGCACTTCCTGCAGATTATATTGATCTTGAGAAAGCCAAGAGATTCGCTGATGTCTTTCTGTCCGCTCAACCCAGCGGAGAAGAAAAGTATATACGAAGGCTTAAAAAAACTGATTCAGTCTGATTATTTCTTGCTCTTAATTCTTTGAAATATCTTCTGTTTTTGGAGGTATTGCTGGAGGATTGCCTTTAGGATTCTTTCTTTCAGCTGGAACCTCGCCACCTTCGTTCATTTTACCTTCATAGTGGCCTATAAAATGATTGAAGTCAAGCGATCTTTTTCTCCGAAATGCTCTCCCATAAAGAGCTCTGCCATATTCGAATACCGATCGTTGAGGTCGGTAACAAAATAAGTCCTTTCTCCTTTTTTGCTTAACAATTTTTCTATTTCCGGGTGTCTTTGCAAATAATCTTTTAACTTTTTTGCGGTGATTGAACCTTCAGAAAAAACCTTAATTGCATCTCCCAGAAATCTTTTTATTTGGGTCTCGATTAACCCGTAATGCGTGCAACCTAGAATAAGCGAATCTATGTTCTGTTTTTTAAGCGGATCGAGATATTTTTGGAGTAATAATTCTAAACCCTCCCACTCATATTCACCCTCCTCAATTACAGGCACCAAAAGCGGGCAGGCGGCTTGATAAATTTTAAGCGAACTGTCAATTTTAATAAGTTCTTTTATAAAACTTCCGGAAAGTACGGTAGCATACGTACCAATTATCCCGACGCGCCTAGCGTGGCTTTTTATTACTTCTTCTATCGTTGGCCTAATTACTCCCAACACTCTCCGCTGAGGATAATGCTGGGGTAAATAGTCTTTCTGAATTCTTCGCAAAGCCGTTGCTGTTGCAGTATTGCAGGCAAGAATAACAAGGATGCAGTCGTTTTTCAGCAAAAACTCTACTGCTTTTTTTGTATAGTCAAAGACTAACTCTGCAGACCTTCCTCCGTAAGGAACACGAGCATTATCACCAAAATAAACGTAGTCGTATTCTGGAAGAACTTTGAGAATCTCCTTTAAAATGGCAAGTCCGCCAAGTCCTGAGTCAAAGACGCCTATTTTCATCGCTCTTTAAGAGAGACTTTGAATTCTAAAACATCCTGGTCTCTCACGATATAGTCTCTTCCATGGGTAATCACTTTCCCTGCTTCATGAGCCTTATGCCATGAACCGAGTAAAATGAGTTCCTGCGCATTGATCGCTTCGACTTTCACAAAGTGTTTGGCAAAGTCCGTGTGAATTTTCCCTGCGGCATGAACAGCATCTACCCCCTGCATAATAGGCCACGCCCGGGCTTCAGTTCTCTTTGCAATAGTATAGAAAGTAATAAGATTTAGGGCTTGGTAGGCTGCTTTGATAACTTCTTCTCGGGCTGATTTTTTGAGTCCTAAGTCCTTTAATAATTTTTGCTGCTCTACCCAAGGATATTCATTTAACTCTGCCTCAAGTTTTGCACTTACTGGTAATGTTGGTTCCCCATTTATCTTTTTTGGGTCTTTTCCCACTTCGTCTTCGTCGATATTTGCAACAATAAGCTGTTTCTTTGCTGATAAGAGATTGAGCGCTTTTACTAGGTATTTCTCTTTATCGTTCATTTCCATCTGCGATACTGACTGCTCTTTATTGAGTTGTTCCATGCACTTTTTATACACCTTTCTTTCTTCTTCGGAAATCTTGTCTTTTTCCAACTTGCGTTCGATACTTTGTAAGTCTGCCAAGAAAAGTTCTTCATTCACGATGGCGA
>JACPMD010000021.1 GCA_016186235.1 Candidatus Roizmanbacteria bacterium
CCAGATCGGTAGTGTAGATTTTCGGATTTGAAAATTCTCCCGGTTATCAAGCCAGCTTATGCCCCATCCGTCACCTTGCCAATCACCGTCATATGCCTTGCTCTTTTTGGCCATCTGAGAAAATTCTTTCAAAATGAGTTGATGATTAGTTTTTTTTCGGAATCGAGCTAAAAGGAATCTACACATAGGATAATAATTTTAAAACCTTGGTTAATTTGCTTACTGCTTCGTCGATGTGTTTTTTTTCGATGATCAGCGGTGGAAGAAAACGGACAACATTTTCACCAGCCGGAATCGCCAGAATGTATTCCTTCTGAAGAAGTTTCAGGATTTCGTCTCTCTTTCCTTTTACTTCCATTCCAATCATGAGTCCTTTCCCCCGAATATCAGTAATGAGGTTTGAATGTAATCCATGCAACTTCTTTATAAAATACTTTCCCATTTTTTTGACATGGTCTAATAAATCATTATCTATGAGTTGCAGAGTCGTTAAGATTCCAGAACAAGAAAGCGGATTGCCACCAAAGGTTGAAGTGTTCGCTCCTCTTGTTATCTTCTCGGCAATATTCTCGGAGATCAGGGTAATGCCAATCGGCATTCCTCCAGCTATTCCTTTGCCTAAACAAACGACATCATAAGTGATGTTGGAACTTTCTGAAGCTAAAAACATCCCAGTTCTTCCGCAGCCTGTTTGAATCTCATCGAGGATAAGCAAGACTTTTTTCTGGCTGCATACTTGTCTTACTTTTTGCAGATACGTTTCGTCAGGGATGTATACTCCTCCTTCTCCCTGGATTGGCTCGACGATAAATGCTGCAGTATCAGAGGTGATGCTTTTTCCTAAAGTAGATATGTCATTAAAAGGAATATGAGAGAATTGCCAGAGGAGCGGTTTAAATTTGTTTCTGTATTTTTCCTCACCTGTAGCAGAAAGAGCCCCTAAGGTTTTGCCGTGGAATGAATTTTTGCAGGCGATGAAATGTTTTTTGCCTGTTGCAAGAACAGCGAATTTGATGGCTGCCTCGATAGCTTCTGCGCCAGAATTAGAAAAATATACTCGAGTCAGCTTTTTCCCAACTTTACGTATAAGTTGTTGCGCGGCCTTTGCCCTTATATCACTTCCAAAACCGGAATGGAGCACAACGAGTTTTTCTAGCTGTTTTTCTAAAGATTTTGTTAAAACAGGATGAGAGTGACCCAAAATATTCACACCATAGTTGCTCATGAGATCAAGATATTTATTCCCGCTTTCATCATAAAGATAAACTCCCTTACCCGAAATAAGAGTAATTCCTCGATTAATATAGGTATTCGCTAAAAATTGTTTTTGCAAAAGAGAATAGTTTGACATTGATAGTAATCAACTGATGACGGTTCCCTTTCCTTGTAATGCGTTTTTTAGGGGATTTTTTATTCGTCCGTCTCCCCAGTAAGTTGTTTCGACACCATAATCAAGCGCCTTTTTTGCGCCTAAAAGTTTTTTTTTCATCCGTCCTTTTGCGAATTTCAAATAATTTTCAATTTCTTCTTTTTTAATTTTTGAGATTAGACTTTTTTCATCTTTAGGATTTTTCAGCATTCCTGGGGCTTCAAATAATGAAATAATTTTTTTTACACCAAACGCTTTTGCCATAATAGCTATAGCGAAATCATTATCCGTATTAATGATTTCGTTTTCATCGCTGATGGCAGGCGGACAAAGCACTGGAACATACTCATTTTTCACTAAGAGTAAAATAAGAGACGCATTAATCTTTTCCACTTTTCCTGTAAGATTATCTGTTGTTAATTTAGTCTTATCTTTTTCCTGAACGTAGAGATTTGTTTTTCGTTTTCCTTCCCATAATCTTCCGTCCACTCCTGAAAGCCCGATGGCATTAACATCGTATTTTTGCAATAGAGCCACAATTTTTTTGTTTACCAAGCCTGCATAGACCATGAGAAAAATATCCAGAGCTTTCTCATCTGTATAAACGCTGCTTATACCAGAGGGAGAGACAACTGTTTTGGTTGGAGCATTGAGTTTTTTAGCTATTTCATCCCGTATCCCGCTTGCGCCGTGCACAACGATCACTTTTTCTTTTTTCAAAAGTTCTGATAAATCTTGTGCAATATAATCCCAATTAATTGTTTTTCCACCGCCTACTTTTATAAGAATCATTGTGATGATATATTTTCTTTTAGAAAATTTGTTAATTGTTCATCAGTAAATGGTCCGTTTTCTGCTGCTTGATTTCTCACAAGAGTTGCTAATCGTTCATATTCATTTGTGGACAACTGTAGATCTAATTTATTTTCAACAACATACCTAATTCCTTGTGATCCGGTCACGGCATGACCAACGTTTAGAAATAATTCCGCACCAAAATCCTCTGGATGAATTAGATGATATTTTCCATTTCCGTTCACTGCAGCAGCCAGATGAGGTCCCGCGCTACTGGTAAATGCTGAACGACTGAGCGGATCTCTTGATGAAATAGGAAGACCTAATTTTTCAACAAATAAGTATAGATCCCAATAATTTTTTATGTGATAACGTTTTCTCAATTCTTCAGGACCACACAACATGTACAATATTGCTAAAAAATCACCTAATGATAGAATTCCATTTCTGTCTCCAAGACCGCTAAAACTTACATCAAAATCGATCCTTCTTCCTGTTTTGGCAACGAGGTTTAGTAGGGCGTAAAACTTTGCCGCTGCCAGTCCAATATCGTTATGTACGTGCACCTCAAGCGGCATATCATCAGGTGTTGCTTCAAAAATAGTCTCAGCATATCTCACGACTTTTTCGGGCCCGTAAAAACCAGTAGTTTCCGCCAGACCTACTCTCGTCACTCCATCAAGAGTCGTAAGCTGTCTATATGCTTCTCCTATAGTATCAATTGGAAGATCTAACCCATGCTCAAGACTTACTCGAACGTCTATTTTTTTTTGCTTGGTTCTTAGAAGGGCAGTTCTTAAGGCGTTAAATCCAACTGCAATCGACTGATTTACGCTCTGAGTCGAGTCAGGCTCTCTCATCGGCACATAAACGTGGAGTACTCTCGGGTTTCTTTGCAAGGCAAGGTGTAAATCATCTTCTCTTGCTGGGACATGAATTGCGACTTGACTTTTTAAACCTTGATCCTGAGCTCTATTAATAATCCGTGACATGATCGGCGAGGAGCCAGGATGGGTCATCTCAATATAGTCAAGTTCTATCCTATCGACTAGTCTTGCATATTCCAGCGAATCGTCAAAACCAATCGAAACTCCAAGTCCTTGCCTTCCTTCTCTCAAGGTTGATTCAATTGCTCCTATAGAAGTTAAGTGTTGTGGTCCAAACTCTACTTGACTCATACTGGATGCAAACCAGGAAATTCTAACGAGGTTGTTTCAGGAAAACCAAGCATAATATTCATAGCTTGGACTGCTTGGCCTGCAGTGCCTTTGACTAAGTTGTCGATTGCGGCAATTACTACCAATCTTTTACTCACTCTATCCATCTCAAATCCTATGTCACAAAAATTTGTTCCTTGCTGAATTTTTGGTTCAGGATATCGATAGATTCCTTGTCGTTCTTTGACGATTCTTATAAACGGTTCTTTTTGATATTCTTTTCGATACGCTTTCCATACGTCTTTTTCAGTCACATTTTCCCCAGGAATTGTATGGATTGTCACAAGTAGTCCACGGACCATATCTAATGCCGTCGCAGAAATTGCGACGTCTAATTTGTTACTCCATAAATTTAGTTCTTGCACAATTTCTGCCGTATGTCGATGGCCTGTTGGCATGTAGGAACGAACTGATCCTGAACGCTCTGGGTGATGGCTGGAAAGTGTGGGTTTGAGACCTGCTTGTGAACTACTCATTTTCGCATCAATAATGATTTTACTTTGGATGAGGTTATGTTTTATGAGAGGGTAGAGTGCTAAGATTGAAACTGTTGCTTCACAACCCGCGCAGGCAATATAGCTTGATTTTCTAATTTCATTTCTTCGAATTTCTGCAATGCCGTAGACAAATCTTGCTAAAAATTCTGGAGCGAGATGCGTCCTTTCGTACCAGTGTTCAAATACTTCTTTATCTCTTAGTCTAAAATCTGCTCCCAGGTCAATAATTTTTTTGGCTATTTTCACGAGTTTCTTCATCAGATGCATTGACGCAGATTTGGATGGATTAGAGAGACTGGTTGTTCAGCAAAGCGTCGAGACGTTACTTGTTTTATGGAGATTTTTGGGTGACTTAGCAATATTCTCAAGAGTTCGCCACCAGCATACCCAGAACCTCCTAAAATTGAGGCGCGTATCATATGTTTTTAAGAGTTTTAAGACAATAATCAACGATTGCCCCAGAGATACTCACACCAGTTGGAGCCTCTGAATTTTTAAATTCCATAGTGTGATTGATTTCGTTAATGGCCAGTCCATCTCTCATCTCGAAGATGTCCATGGCAAGGATTCCTCCGCCAACAGCGTCAGAAGCCTGTTTTGCAATTTTCGCCAATTCTTTTGTGACAGGACAGTTCGTTGCCTTTCCACCCCGAGCGGTATTGGTTATCCAGTGAGGTGAAGTTCGATAGATAGCACATATTGTTTCGCCAGCAATGACAAAAACGCGAATATCCCTTTCTGGCTTTTTTATGTACTTTTGGATGTAAAATGCCTTTTGTTGGGGAGACCCGAGTACCTCTTTATGCTCTATAACTCCCTCTAACGCATCCATATCGTTTACTTTTGTCAAAAGTCTTCCCCAGGAACCTAATGGCGGTTTTATGACAACCGGAAATCCACCCATCAGCTTGATAGCTTGTTTTGCTTGTTCTAATGAAAAAACCATCGCAAATTCAACGGTTGGTACTTTTTGCCGGAAAAGCGTAAGCGACGTGAGAAACTTATCTTCACAAATTGAGGCGACTCGGCTTGAATTGACAACAGTAATTCCTAACGATTCGTAAAATCTAGTCGCATGCATTCCTTTTACTGTTGAAACGCATCGCTCAAGTACAAGATCAAAATCAGCTTCATAGCGGTAGGGATCTAGAATCTCTTCTCGAGCGTCAATTAGTTTTACATTGATGTTTCTTTTCCCTGCTGCTTGCAAGATGAGTTTCTCATCGCCGCGAATTGTTGTGTGAAGAAGTGCAATCGTTGACATATTTATTCCCCCCAGTCCTCTTCAACAGCTGGGGCCTCACTTAGAGTGACTTTATTAGGTTGAAGTCTCATGACGACAAGCCTTGATTTACACTCAGTACAACTGATAATTTCGGAAACCTCGACATCCGTCAAGGTCAAAGAAGCATCACATATGGGACATCGCGCTCTGTATTTTTTCATAAAAAAACCGTCCTCCTGAAATTAGAAAATTTCTAATCTCCCAAGGACGGATTTAACCGCGGTACCACCTTGTTTAGATAGAGCTTATCTTCATCCTCTTCGGTTGATTTCGACTCTATCTCACTTTCCCGATTTAATCGGGATTAGCTGTAACGGGCTTCACGTCGAGTTCTAATTTCCCGATTAAGTCGGGATTTCTTCTCGCAGCTCCCCGATTAAATCGGGATCGAGCGGTCTTGCCCCGATTAAATCGGGGGTCCTCTCTGAGCTTTTAA
>JACPMD010000148.1 GCA_016186235.1 Candidatus Roizmanbacteria bacterium
AAAGATTTTTCCCCAACTAATTTTACTTGGCGGTTATCGCGTAACGCTCCGGCTAAAATTTCGGCGGCCGAGGCAGACCCATTATTAATCAATACAACCGTTGGGTAAGCTGCAAAAACGCCATTGCCTTCTGCCCTGTACTCAATTTTTTCTTCATCGCCTTGAAATACCGCCTCTACTCCTCCTTGTACGCCATAAATCTCCGGTTTATCGTAAACGTTTTTCACCCATCCCATAATTCCTACAATTTTCGCCTGAATTTTTGTCCAAGCGCGAAAACCGATTCCGATAACGTCGCCTTTTACATAGATTCTGGCCTGTTTCATAATTAAAATTACTTTATAGTTGGATCAATCTCCCTTGCTTTTTCTAAATATTCCTTTGCTTTGTCTGTCTCACCTAGTTTATTATAGAGTTTGGATAACCCATACAATAGATCTCTCGATTTTTGATTTTTTTGCAAGGCAGACTCAAATTTTTGAATTTTTTGTCTTATCTGAAACTCATCCTTATACACCTCGCTCTCTATAGAATCTCCATAGATTCGTTTCTGTATGTCAAAAAAAGAGCGAAATTCAGGAAGCGGCTTGATTTTCTGCAAAAACTCTGTCACCGCAAAAACATCATCATTCGCAACGCCTACGTAAAGCTGGCTAATATTTTGCGAGAAGAAGATATTAAGGGTAAGGTAAACAAACAATATGAAAAAAGCACAGTAGCGTAGTATAATCAAGAGATATTCTTTTAATCCTTGTTGAATTGCTCGTGTCACTGCTGACTGGATAGTTTTTCTCATTCACATCTTGATTATATTATACTTGTTCTATGGATGCAGTTTCAGTACAAGCCATTACAGATCAGCTATTAGCCTTTTTTTTGGCGCTTACCGCCGGAGTATTGGCTGCAGGATTTACCTTTGTTTTACTCTACCTTATCATCATTTTCTTGCGTCTAAAAAAAAGAGAACAGATGTCTTTAGAGATGATTACGCTTGAGATAAAGCTTCCCAAGGATAACGAGATAAAAGTCGACGTCGCAGAGCAAATGTTTGCCTCCTTTTCCTCTCTCAAAAAGTCAGGCTGGTTTTCATTCCTTGACATTGATGACGTCCTCGCGTTTGAGATTGTTGGAAAAAGGTCAGAAATCAGATTCTACATATCAGCGCCCTCCCACATTATTGATCTCGTCGAAAAGACGGTTTATGGATACTACCCTTCAGCAGATGTAAAGAAAGTAGACGAGCCAAATATCTTTTCAGAAGATGGAGCAGTTGCATTTGGCGCATTAAAGACAAAAGATTATCCGTATATGCCCTTAAAAGTCTTTAAAGACTTCCCGAGCGATTCGATGGCTACCGTTACCTCCGCATTATCTAAGATGGGAGAAGGCGAGGGCGCAATGATCCAAGTTCTCATCCGCCCGGCCGCCTCGAAATGGAAAAAACTCGGAAAGTCGTTTGTTTCTTCAACGAAAAAAACAGAAGCCAACCCTGAGAAGGCGACCTTCAAGACCGATCCCAAGGTTCTCGAGAAAATAGACGACAAAACCTCAAAATCAGGATTCGAAACCGCCGTCAGATTTGTCATTTCGGCTAAAAACAAAGACATGGCCGACATCCATCTTCGCAACATAAAAACGGCCTTTTCCCAGTTCAATTCTGACCTCAATAGCTTCAGCGGCGCAAAAGTTCTCTTTAAGGGAGGATTCATGATCAACTTCATCTATAAATTTTTCCCTGTATTTGAACTGCCATTTTGGAGGTCAATATCGATTTTATCCTCAGACGAGTTGGGAACGATTTACCACTTTCCCAATAAAACTGTTGAGACGCCTCATATCCAATGGCTCAAGGCAAAAACCGCCGCGGTTCCTGCCGACGTGCCTCAGGATTCTGGAACATTTATTGGCCATGGTTACTATCGAGGAGTGAAGCGCCCCGTCTATATAGGGTTTGAGGACCGCCGACGTCACGCCTACATCATTGGAAAAACAGGCGTTGGGAAATCGGTGCTTTTGCAGGACATGGCGATTCAGGATATAAAGGCGGGTCACGGCGTTTGCGTTATTGATCCACACGGAGATTTGGTTGACGAAATTATCAAATACATTCCTCCGGATCGGGCAGAAGACGTTATCTATTTTGAACCATCAGATACAGAACGCCCGATGGGGCTCAATCTCTTGGAAGCCTACTCTGAGGATCAAAAACATTTCATGACGACGGCGATTATTAACCTCATGTACAAACTCTATGATCCTCAACGAACAGGAATCATCGGCCCCCGATTCGAGCATGCGGTTCGAAACGCGATGCTGACCGTGATGTCCGAGTCGGGAAGCACATTCGTAGAGGTGGTAAGAGTTTTGACTGATGCAAAATATGTCCAGGAGCTTTTGCCAAAAGTTCAAGATCCGATTGTCAGACGATACTGGACAGATCAGATTGCCCAAACGTCAGACTTCCACAAATCAGAGGTCTTAGACTACATCGTTTCAAAATTCGGCCGCTTTGTTACTAACAAAACAATGCGCAATATCATTGGTCAGTCAAAAAGCGCGTTTGATTTTAGAAAAGTGATGGACGAAGGGAAAATTCTTCTTATCAATCTCTCCAAAGGAAAACTCGGCGAGGAGAACTCGAGCTTCTTAGGACTCGTTCTTATCCCAAAAATATTGGTTGCCGCCATGAGCCGGCAAGAAATTCCCGAACCGCAGCGTAAAGACTTCTACCTTTTTGTTGACGAGTTCCAAAATTTTGCCACCCCAGATTTCGCGACCATTCTTTCTGAGGCCCGAAAATACCATCTTAATCTGACAGTTGCAAATCAATTCATCGGACAGATGGATGAAGAGGTTAAAAACGCGGTCTTCGGCAACGTCGGGTCGCTCATCAGTTTTCGTGTTGGGGTTACCGATGCTTCCTACCTACAACGAGAGTTCCAGCCGGTATTTTCCGAATCAGACTTGATTAATGTCGAACGCTTTCACGCCTATATGAAGACGATCGTTGACAATGAACCCGTGCCTCCGTTCTCTGTCGACATGACAAAAGATATAAAAGCACTCATGGCAAAAGGAAATGAAAAGATTGCTCAGGCGGTTACTCAGCTTTCTCGTTTAAAATACGGACGCCCGAAAGAACTCGTTGAGGCCGAGGTTGCACAAAGAGCGAGGTTATAATTATAGCTATGAAAGCTGGCATTAAATGCATAATATTTGATTGGGGAAGAACCTTTTAAATTAAAGAAGGTAGGATGACGGTTGAAATTTTTAAAGCTGCAACTGTACAGCCAAATCGCATTCCCACTTCGACAGACGTCAAGTAAATTGGGTAAAATAAAAGTAAAGCATGTTTAAATAAAGCCATGTATGAAAACTATAAGGCCACAAAGAAAGATCTTGAATTAATCGAGGAAGGAATAAAAACTGTTTGGAGAACTGTATTGAATTTTATCTTTTCTAAAAAAAACTTTTTAAAAAATATTGCCATTATAAGTTACGATTCTTCTTATATCTATTTATGGACAATGATGTATTTTCCTCATCTTAAACGCTTGCATTGTGGGCTTTCTGGTTATTATGCCTACAAAATAAATCATAATACTAAGTTAAAAGATGAGTGGCAACTTAGCTGGCGTGCTGGCTCCCCCGATGAATCGCTTAACAAGCTACTTCCTGAAAAGCTAAATGATTCCTCGTTTAA
>JACPMD010000150.1 GCA_016186235.1 Candidatus Roizmanbacteria bacterium
GTTGGCGCATTGAAGAAAGAAGTATGGTCTAAGTTAGAGCAAGGTAAGGGCCAAACTGAACAAACGAAACCAGAGGTAAAAGCTAAAACTTAAAACCTATTTCACTTTTAAGCTATGGCAAAAAAGAAAGTAAGACGAACAATCGAAAATGGAAGAATCTATATTACTGCCACATTTAATAACACGATTATTACTATAACAGATGATAGGGGGAATCCAGTTCTAACCGGGTCATGCGGCATGTATGGATTCTCTGGTACGCGAAAACCAACTCCCTATGCCGCAACAATTACTACTCAAGCGAGCGTGAAGAAGGCAAGAGATGAGTATGGTTTACGTTCAGCAGAAATCTTTGTAAAAGGAATAGGTCCGGGAAGAGAGGCGGCTTTGCGGGTAATTAAAGAATCAAACATTGAAGTAGACAAAATCATCGATATTACCCCAATTCCTCACAATGGAGTGAGGCCACCAAAGATAAGGAGAGTTTAAACCATGCGTTATACCGGTCCAAGAAACAGAATAGCAAGAAGAGAAAAGATGGATCTTGGGTTGAAAACACCAGGAAGTAAGTCGCATGCCCGATTATTGAAGCGTCTCAATGTTTCTCCTGGACAGCAGGGAGGGAGAAGGAAGAGAAAAATTTCTGATCATGCAACTCAGCTAAGGGAAAAACAGAAGTTGCGATTTATCTTTGGCATCACCGAGAGGCAATTAAAAAAATATTTCAGTTTGGCAATTCAAAAAAAAGGAAATACAGCCTTTTATCTTGCTCAATTTTTAGAAAGAAGGCTCGATAACGTGATGTACCGATTAGGTTTTGCCCCGACGAGAGCGGCTGCCCGTCAGCTTGTCTCACATGGACATGTAAAAGTGAATGATTCAGTAGTTCGAACGCCCTCGTATCAAGTTAAATTTGATGATATAATAACGTTTTCAGACGAAAAGAGTGTCAGAATTCCCTATATCGAGAAAGCATTAGAAAATAAGGACGTACTGTTACCAAAATGGTTTGAAAGAAAAGCAACCCTGGGAAAGATCATTGCAGAGCCGAATCAGGAAGAAGTAGAAAAACAAATCAATTTACGTTCGGTTATAGAATTTTATTCCCGTTAGTTAATAATTACAATTTTTATTATGTTCAATCCACAGTTTGTTACCCATAAAGTTGAGGAAAATCAAACATATGGGAAGTTCGTTCTCGATCCATTACCAATGAGTCTCGGTCATAGTCTGGGCGTCGCTATCAGGAGAAGTCTCCTTTCCTCGTTGAGAGGTGCAGCCATTACGAGCGTAAAAGTTGAGGGAGTTCCCCATCTTTTTAGCTCAATAAAAGGCGTAAAAGAGTCTGTTCTGGAGATAATCCTTCACCTTAAACAATTACGATTTGAATTAAACGGCGAGGGTCCCTATAGACTTATTCTTCAGGTAAAAGGAGTGGGGAAGGTCTATGGAAAAGATATAGAGGGTGACACAAAAGTTGTAAACAAGGATCTCTATATCGCTGAAATAACCGATGCGAAAGGGAAACTTGACATTGAAGCGATTGTGGAAACAGGTATTGGATATTCGCCGAGTGAAGAGCGGGAAAAGAAAGAATATGGATTTATTCCCGTTGATGCGTCTTTTTCTCCGGTAAAAAAAGTCAATTATTCGGTTGAAGCTGCTCGCATAGGGAGAAAAAGCAATCTCGATAGATTAGTTTTAGAAGTCTGGACCGACGGCAGCATTAAACCTTCTGATGCGCTGAGACAGTCGGCAGTAGTTTTATCAGACTACTTTTCTTATATCTTATCCGGTAAGGATTTGCCAAAGTCCAAAACTGAGGCCGAGCAGGAAGAGGCAAAAAAAGAAGCTATCGATCAGAAACTCTACGAAGTGATTATAGACGAGCTTAACCTGCCTTCTCGAGTGATTAATGCGCTGCTTCGGGAAAATATCGAGACGGTTGCGGACTTAGTAAAAGCTGGAAAAGAGAAATTGACGAATATGAAAGGCGTTGGAAAAAAATCTATAGAGCTTATAGAAGAGGAACTGAAAAAGATGGGAATAACCTTAAGTTAAAACGGTTAAAAACTACAATGCGCCATAGAGTAAAAAAAATAAGATTCAAAAGAGGTTTTGACGCTAAAAAAATGCTTCTTAGAAAACTTTTGAAAAACTTTTTATTAAGAGGCAAGATCGAAACCACAATCACAAAGGCTAAAGCATTAAAATCTGCCCTGGATCGGTTGCTTGCTAAAACAAAGGATAAAACAGAGTCAAATAAAAGATACATCCTAAAAAAATTAGGAGACCCTAATCTAATGGAACTGTTATTTGCTCAAACAGGAGAGGCTCTGAAATCAGTTCAAAGTGGGTTTATCAAAATGAAGAAAATCGGGCCAAGAATGTCAGATGGGTCAATAATTGCTCGACTTGAATGGGCATATCCAGTCGTTTTAGAGAAAGCAAAAAGTCAGAAGTTGCTGAAAAAAACACAAAATGACAAGACTAACGCAGTCAACAAAACCGGTAAAAGGACATCAAATTAAAAGAAACTGGCATCTTTTGGATATAAAAGATAAAGTTTTAGGAAGAGCAGTTACGAATATTGCAAGATTACTGCAAGGAAAGCATAAAGTGGACTATGTTCCGTATCTTGATACTGGAGATTACGTGGTGGTAACGAATGCCAAAAGCGTTAAAGTTACTGGCAGAAAAGCAAGTTCTAAAATGTATCTGCACTATTCAGGATATCCGGGAGGTTTAAAAAGCGTGACATTCAATACCTTGATGCAGAAGAATCCTGCTGTTGTTATTCATCGTGCGGTGAGCGGAATGTTAGCAAAAAACAAGTTTAGAAAAAGAAGACTGACTCGGTTATTTATTTTTCCAGAAGAAAAGCATCCATATAGTGACAAGTTAGAATAACATATGCCAAGAAAAACGAAAAATATTCAATTTTATGAAGGCGTAGGTAGAAGAAAAGAGGCAGTTGCCCGAGTCCGCCTCTATATCGCTAATAAAAATATTGCAGCTCCAGGAAAAGCCAGCTTCAAAATCAAAGCAGGAGAGATCTATGTAAATCAAAAGCCGATTGAGCAACTCTTCCCTTCAGATGCCCAAAAGGTGAGATATCTTACTCCTTTGAAGCTGACGAACAACGATGGAAGGTTTGCGATCTCGATTGTGGTAAAAGGCGGAGGCCGGATAGGGCAGCTAGAAGCAATCATGCATGGTATGTCCCGAGCACTTCAACTGGTAGATAGAGATATGTATCGTCCAATCCTTAAAAAACAAGGACTGTTAATGCGTGATCCAAGGACGCGAGAAAGACGAAAAGTAGGAACTGGAGGAAAAGCAAGAAGAGAAAAGCAGTCTCCAAAGCGATAATACAACTGCTATACTTTGAATATGGTGAAGCTCTCCATTATTATTCTTTCTTTTAACACAGAGAAACTGACCAAAGAATGTATTTACTCGCTTCTTCGAAGCCTTGGTCGGACTCCTCAACTTAAAGCCGAAATTATCGTCGTTGACAATGCGTCATCTGATGGATCTATTCCCATGTTAAAGTCCTTACAGGGATCGCGATCTGCCAAATCAAGAATAAAAATTTTTCTCAATAGAAAAAATGTGGGATTTCCAGCAGGAAATAATCAAGCCGTTAAAAGAGCAGAAGGAGAGTACATTTTATTTCTGAATTCGGATGTAGTTATAGAGGATGTTGATTTTGCTAAAGTTATTTCATATCTCGATACACATCCAAAAACAGGAGTACTCACCGTAAAGATGAATCTTCCTCACGGGGGGATTGATCCCGCATCTCATAGAGGTTTTCCGACATTATGGAACGCCTTTTGTTATTTTTTAAAACTGGAGGAAGTTTTTAAGGGAACACCATTTTTAAATAAGCTCTTCGGCGGGTATCATTTAATCCACCTCGATCTTAAAGTAGTTCATGCGATCGATTCGCCGAGCGGAGCTTTTTATCTTACCCGGAGATCTCTTTTCAAAAAACTAAAAGGATTCGACGAAAGTTTTTTTATGTATGGAGAAGATTTGGATTTATCCTATCGAATTAAAAAATTAGGATACAACATCATCTATTATCCTCACTATTCTGTGACTCACTTTAAATATGCAAGCGGTTTAGAAGCAGAAACAAGCGATACGAGGGCAAACACAAAGAGGTATTTTTATGAGGCGATGAAAATCTTTTATAGAAAACATTACGAAAAGTCTAACCCTGAAATTCTCAATAAAATTGTCTATATCATTATTGATTTCCTGAAAAATAACTATGAGTAAGATTGGGATAGATGCCCGACTCTATTCTCAAACTGGAGTAGGCGTATACATTAGGAACCTTCTCCACTATCTTGATAAAAAAAATTTCGGTGACATCGTTGTCTACATTTACCTATTAAAAGCTGATTATGACAAGGTAGTTTTTCACAATAGACAATTTATAAAGAGAAAACTTTCCTTTCGCTGGCATACATTATCGGAGCAACTAGGTTTTCTTGCAACGCTTTATAGGGATGATCTCGACCTCGTCCATTTTACTTATTTCAGCTACCCAATATTTTACAGAAAAAGATTTGTGGCCACCGTACACGATATGACTCCACTTCTTTTTAAAACTGGAAGAGCTTCAACAAAAAACCCAATTATTTACGAGTTAAAATTTAACGCCTTTCGTATTTCGCTTCAGGAGCAGGTTAAAAATGCATCCGTACTTATTACTCCTAGCAAGGCAGTAAGAGAACAGATCCTGGAAGTATTTGACAGGAGTCTTGAAAAAAAGATTATTCCCCTCTATGAAGGGATTAATTACGAGCTTTTAGAAACGAGCGAAAATCGCTTGCTTGAAAAGGAATTTCCAGGAAAGTTTTTTATCTACGTAGGAAATTTCTATCCGCACAAAAATGTTCACAATTTATTGTTGGCTTTTGCAAAGTTAACGACAAATATGAAGTTAGTACTGGTTGGCCCGAAGGATTTTTTTTCAACTAAAATAATGAGCTTAATCCGCGTAAACAATCTCACGGAAAAAGTAACACTCTATACAGATCCGACTGTACAGGATCTCATCTTTTTTTACAAGAAGGCAACTGCGCTTGTTAATCCATCCTTATCAGAAGGTTTTGGTTTGCCACTGGTAGAAGCTGGTTATTTTAAACTCCCCATTATTGCCTCAGATATCGAGGTTTTTAGGGAAATCTGTAAAAATAACTTTATGGCTTTTGATCCAAACGATACTAATGACATAGCACAGAAACTAGATTTGTTTCAGCATGAGCGACGACATCTTTTATTAACCGAAGTAGAGAAAAGGTTCTCCTTTGAAAGAATGACCAATGAGGTCTATAACATTTACCGAACGGTAATCTAGTTATGAGGGAAAACTTTGTTTTGGCTCAAGAAATGTTCGGATGTGCTTTAAGAAATTTTCTGGCGTGAGATCGCTCTTGATGAGATACTCAATTCCCAACTTCTTTGCTTGCTGTACATCTGTTTCCCTTTCAAGATTTGTTAAAAAAACAATTTTTTTATTCTGTTTTGAGGGAGGATCCGATTGCAGGCGTTGTATAATTTGGAATCCGTCGAGTTTTGGAAGGACGATATCTAAAAGAATTAAGTCCCAGCCGCCCTCCTTTATTTTTCTTAGTGCCTCTTCTCCTTCAACCGCAGTTTCGATTGTATAAGACTCGACTGCTAAAAGATCAGCGTAGAGTTTTTTTAAAAAGGGGTCATCCTCAACAATAAGTATTCGAGATTTTTCCATACATTTAATTATATATCAAAACAAAACCCCTCCACCAGCTCGTGGAGGGGTTATCTAACGAGATTTGACTTTCTTTTACCTTGTTACCGAGATCGTTGCTGAAAGCTCGGCTGCTGGCGCGGTAACAGTCAGTCGGTTGTCTGTCGCGCTGCTGACTATTGTATAGTTCGTATTATACGTTGCAGTACAATCTGTCACCGGCGTGCCAGTGTTTGTTAACGGATCAACAGGGAGCGCAGCAATATAGGTCGGCACGAGAATGCTGCAAAGGTCTACCCTATTCGTTACCGTTGAGTCATTCGTGATGGTTCTTACCGTTGTGTCAATTCCAGAGGGTAATGCGCCTTTGTTGTCTGCCATGTTTTGGTTGACAGCGTTGAGAACGGCATTAACGTCACTCGACCTCTTAACATTATTGGATTGCGAAAACTGTCGAGCCGGATTTATGGCTATTAAGGTAATTGCCAAAAGGATAGCCAAAATACCTATGACAACCAAAAGCTCGATGAGTGTGAATCCAGCAATGGTAATCTTTTTCATAGCGTGAATTCTGTTACTATATGAGCAACTTTTAACGTATGTACTTTCAGCCTATACGTTTGAAAATTTTTTGTCAAGGGCTATTTCTTTTTCCTACTTGGATGAGGATATCATAGCGTGGTTCTGTCGTTTCTTGAAATGAGATGTTCGGTAAAATGTTTTTTAAGGCTTTTTCAAGACTTGTTCGCGACTCTTTGGGAAAAGCTGAACTAAAAAGTGCAAGCGGTTCTTGAGTTACAATGCTTGAGTTTGGATCTTCCTCTACTGAGGAGATATTATTTTGTCTTAAAATTTGTTTTATTTCCGCCGATATGGTTGCTGTAGTAGAAGTATAAAGAATTTGTGCCGTTAACGGCTTCGGAACTATTGTGGCCGATAGACTTGCAACATTTGTAGGAGCCGGCGAAATCTGAGTGGCAGAGGTTGTAGTGGTCATTCTTTTATTCATTCCACTCGTAATAAAGAGAGTACTCAATGCGCCAAGAAGTAAGAAAAAAACCGCAAGGAGTGCTGGTAGCAACCTTGATTGTTGGGGAAGATATTTTTCAATCAAAGGCTGTTTTTCAAACTGAGTCTGTTGGGCTAAATTGCTGAGTTTTAGTTTTTCATAAGATTCAAGAATGAAGAGAGCTGAGCTTTGATCAAGATGAGTTTTTCCTCTCAATGATTCTATTACCGATTCAGGCAGAATTAAAGAGAGCCTAAATCCGTTTTCCTCAAAAATGTTTTTAAATGCGTGAAATAGATCAGAATTCATGGCAACAACCTTTGTTTCCTTTTGGCTTGTGAACGCTCTAAAGCTGACGCGATCGAAGGGAAGTAGATCGACAAAGTTTCTTAATGTACTTTCTTTTTGCTCATCCGCTATACCTTGCAAAGTTTTTTCAAAAAGAACATTTGAGGAGGCAACGCTTACTAAATGTATAGGAATAATTCGATTTTGCTTTAAAAAGGTTGAGATCAAGATATGTAAAGCTTGATAGTTGGTTACCTCGAGGTCTTTTATGACATTAGATGGGATATCAAGTGATACAAGCTTCTTCGAAATATTTTCAAAAAGGTCAATGTGATTTCGATCGATATAAAGTACGCCTTTAGGTTTACTCAACATTTAGAATATTTCTTTCCAACTCGTAATAGTAAGGATATTATTAGTATAACTAGCAGTTGCTTCGATTTTGCGGACAAAATTGCCTACTTTTCCAACGGAAGTGATAGCGATTGGATTCCTATTTACGACTTGAACTGTAGCAACGCCACTATCAAGATTTAATGTCTCTCCCGCATAAGAAGGGTTGCGAAGCAGCCGCAAAATCGCATTTTCGATCCCACTTTCTGCTATGTAATAAGCAGACATTCCTTCTTGAAATTTAGTCACTCCTTGTGCATTGATAAAAAGAATGATCGCGGCCGAAGCAATTATCGTCATGGCAATCCCCATAAAAAATACAAGCGTCACAAGCGTTTGGCCAGATTGTTTCATGTCATTAATTTGGTCTCAAGCCTTGAGTTATTTGATAACTTCTCGATTGAGCGCCGGACTTAGGACGTATTTTGCTCGTAACAGTAAATGAGAATTTGACTGCGCTTCTGTTTGCATTTCCATAGCGGGTGAAATTCATATCTGATATGAAGGTATCAGAACTGTTCAATGCATTGGGTGATTCATTATTTGTTAATACGAGACTTCCGTCAACATTCGAATAGGTTACAGTGTCAGATCCAACAAGAATTGCGAGAGAGTCGGTGGTGTCACCGAGATTTGCAGGAAGCGTAACATCTCTAGCTTTTTGCATATCATAAAGATAGCGAGAAGTAATATATTGGCCGTCTCGGTCGACAGATGAGGCGCTCTCAGATTCAAGCTGAATACTCACCACAGAGGTAAAAATATCTGTCAATACAAAAAGAATGATCGACAACAAACCCATGTAAATAAGCATTTCGATAAGGGTAACTCCTTTTTTCATGGCGAATAGTTGATGGTAAAATCTGATAAAACAGGCGTGTTCGTACCAATAGTGGTGGATAGCCTCACTTTGTAGCGCATGCACTGCCCTGGATTGGAATAATTGAGATAGCTTGTTATTGGGAATGGAATTGATTCGCCGCTCGACGGGGTAAACCAGTCCGAGGAAGTTCCGCTTGGTCCAACAAACGTATATGAACCAGATGAAGGGCAAACATTATTGATAAGATTTGCCATAGAGATCTGAAACTCAATATTTGTGCCTTGGGGCTTAGAAAATGTTGATAGAAATCTGTTATTGGCAGTTTGGTATCCCGGATCAAATGTCGCCGATTCAAAAATTCCCGACGGCGAGAATGTTCCTCCAGGACCGCCTTCGATGATTCTAAACTCAGGATCGATATCAGTGATTACATACGAATATGCGTCGCTGTCTCCCTCCAAGATTGAAGACACGCCGTTTATTCCAGAATCAAGCTGAATACCACCGCAACGTTGGGGATTTGACTCAGTTGAAATGTCAAGCACTTGATATTCTTCTCCGTTGATACCAACTACTATTACCCGATTTCCGGGCACTATTGCAACGCCTTTCGGACTCATGCCATTCGTTTCATAGCTGCCGATTACGGATGGACTCGATTTGGTAGAAATATTCAGGATAAAAAATTCCTCTTGCGAAGATGAACCTGTCACAAAATACGCTCGAGAATCTGAGTTGACAAAAACGTCAGATCCGCCTCCGTTTCCTACATTGAATGTTGTGAGAGATGAAAGTGTTGCGCCACCATTTTAGAACTGGATGATTTGCAAGGCTGTTGGATCTTCGATTGCTACATAAGCATACGTATCAAAAACAAAGACCTTTTTACCATTGCCTGCGAGACTAATGTTTCCAAGTTGGGGTCGCGAACCACTTTTACTCGATACATCAAAGGTATATAAGTTATTATCGACCGTTACAAAGCCAATAGTGCCTGAAACCACTACGCTTTGGGCTGACTTATTACCAGGTGCATTATAATAACCTAATTCGCTATATTTGTTAGTATCGGGATTTAATTGGGTAAGGTCGATAATTACCACTTCCTTATGGTTGTTGTCCGTTGCTAAATAAGCATAGTCGTTTTCCCCAAACACGCCATTTGTTTTATATCCATCAAACGTTCCTTCTATTGCTGGTTCAGGCGGATAGGTATCGGTAATCGAAATGTTGACAAAAGAGATCCCAGATGAATTTTCACCCGTTCCGGCAAAAGCTTGTCCTTGGATTGCCGAAATTGCTTTTCCTACGCCATTTTTGGGAAGATTGAGTGTATTTTGATCAAGCGATGGCTTACACCAGTTACTTCTCCCGCCAGATGCAAGAATTACTTCTCCGTCGTCGGGCGTCGGAGTCGGATTAGGAATGCTCGCCTGGACTGTGACGCCGCTCTTTGTTCCTGCGTTAAATTGTGTTTGGGTTGTCTCGGTGTATGAAGCATTGTCCCAATATCGTGTAAGGTAAAATGCGGAAGTTATTGACGACGAATAAGGAAGTAACCACGACACCCTCACGACTACTTTTCTCGTTGAAGGATCAACATTTCCTCCAGTTACAACAATAGCGCCGCGCGCATCTCTTCTCACTTCGCTTACTTCTATCTGGCGAGTAAATCCTTCCGAGGTAGTTTCGGGTCCTGAAACTAAGATCCAGTTCGACTGTGAGGTAGTCTCTGGATGAAAAATTCCGTAGGCATAGTCTGCAAACGTCGTCCATCCACCGTCTCGTATCGTACGCGTGGCCTCAGCTCCGTCCTTGAGAAGATTTATGGCCTGAAGTCTTTGCGTGTATTGAGCTCTCCCCGAGCGTGATGTGACTAGACCGGTTAGCAATGCAGGAAGAAGTATCGCCGATAGGCCTACAACGAGCAGTATTTCGATAAGAGATTGACCGCTTTTCATACGATTCAATTCACTCCCGTGATTACTCCTAATGCATTAATCGTTATCGTTTTTTTTTCGCCGTTTAGCCTATTGGTTATTGCAAATGAGTTTGAGCCGCTGACAAAACTGGCTACCTCACCGCTGCCGCTTGCAAAAACAATTTGAGTTTGAGGAAAAACAACATCGGTAAATTGGATCTTGTCCTCAAGGTTAATCGTATAATTCGAAGAGTCAACGGAATCATACGTCGGACCATGAAAGAGAGTATACTCATTTGTTGCAAAGAAGATTCCGTAGCTGTCATTCGTGGTTCTTCCTTCTGTATCGCCTACCATTGCTTTTAACTGCTGATTTTTTATGTCTCCTATAACTATCGAAACTGTCGATTCGAGCGAAGCTTTGTACTGGGATCGGACGACATTTGTTATGGCAAGGCCAACGAGTAGGCCGAATACGCCGATTACGACAATAAGTTCTGGTAGGGTAAATCCGTTTTTCATATCTATCGTGCACCTACCTGGCCAATCATGTTATATATAGGGCCAATAATTGCAAGCATCATTCCTCCGACTAATATCGCTACAACGACGAGCATTATTGGTTCGAGAAGAACAGTGAGATTTCGTAGTGTATTGGTAATTTGATAGTCAAAATATTCAGATACGTCTTTGAGTGATTTATCAAGCGAACCGCTTTTTTCTCCGGCTTCGATAATTTTAATCATAATTGATGGAATTTTTGTTTTAGAGTTTCTCAACCCCTCTGATAATTTTTTACCTGCGATTACCATCTCTTTAGAGTGAAGAATAAGATTTGAAATGTTCTTTTTAATGACAACCTCTTGGGTTAGTTCGAGGGCGGTGACAATTGGTATCCCAGAGCTGAGAAGGTAGTACAAACTGCGAGAGAATCGTATTAAATCTACTTGCTTAATAAGTCCAGAAACGATCGGCAAGGAAAAAAGAAGATTGAGAAGCAGTTTTTTATTCGTTTTATAAATAATAATTATAATAAGTACTATCACACCCGTCCCGATGAGAACGGGTACTGTAAACTGCAGGAGAATATTAGAGGCAAAAATGAGAATTCTGGTAGGAAGTGGGAGAGTAACTTTCAATCGAGAGAATACGGTAACGATCTTTGGTATGACAAAAACGAGCATCATCAAAAGCACCCCCAAAAAAACTACCATAATCACTGCAGGGTAGGCGAGCGCCGATTTTATCTTGTCGATGAATTCTGACTCCTTCCTCATATTTTCTTTGAGTTCCCACAGCGTCACATCGAGATTCCCTGCCTCTTCTGAGGCTTTTATGACATTGATCACAACCTTATCAAAGACAAGAGGAAATTTTGCAAATGATTGGTAAACGTGTTTACCTTGCGTGAGGTCTTCTCGTAATGTTATGAGGAGAATGGCTTGGCTTCCTTTTGCGTCTTCTAAGAGCGAGTCCACTGCTTCAAGTATCGAAATCCCTGCCGTAAGAAGCGTGGCAAAATTGCTAATCAAAATAATTCTGTCGTTGGAGGAAATGGAAATGTGTTCGGTTTTCATGTCGATTCTGACTTTGTAACGCGTAGTAGTTCTTCGATGGTGGTTATTCCTTCAATAACTTTTTTTATTCCGTCGTCTAACATAGTTTCCATACCTTCCTGTATCGCTTGTTTGTTGATCACATCTGAGTCGGCTTTCTGCACAATAAGTTTTCTAATTTCTTTAGATATTTCAAGAACTTCGAAAAGGCCAATGCGACCAGTATAGCCTGTATGATGGCAGATTTTGCAGCCTTGTCCGCGATAGATTCGAATTTCCTGCTTCCCGTCAAAGTGTCTTTTAATAACATCCTCCGAAATATTTTTAGACAGTTCGTTATGAGTAGTTGTAATTGATATTTTGCACATTTCACAAATTTTTCGAACCAGCCTTTGTGCAATAATGATGTTCACCGTTGATGCCACTAAGAAAGGCTCGACTTGCATGTCGATCAACCTCGGAAGAGCCGTTGCGGCGTCATTCGTATGCAGCGTAGACAAAACGAGATGGCCCGTGAGAGCGGCATTCACGGCTATTCCTGCTGTCTCTATATCACGAATTTCCCCGACAAATATGATGTTTGGATCTTGGCGAAGAATCGAACGCAGTCCACTTGCAAATGTGAGGTTGGTTTTGGGATTGACCTGAATTTGGTTTATACCCTTGAGTCTGTACTCAATAGGATCTTCTATCGTAGTAATATTTTTCTCTCTAGTATTAAGAATTTTTAGGATTGCGTAAATGGTCGTCGATTTTCCTGAACCGGTTGGGCCGGTAGAAAGAATCATGCCAAATGATTTATTGAAGGCGTTTGAGACTTTTACCAAATCCTTTTCCTTCA
>JACPMD010000151.1 GCA_016186235.1 Candidatus Roizmanbacteria bacterium
CAAAAGCGTGGCCAAAATGAGTACATCCCTGTGTCCCGCATTTTGTCAAACCTTTATTGTATTCTTCCTCAGAAATTTCGGCCTTACACGTTCCGGTACAAACATATACAGCTTTATCCACAACGTATAGTATACAATATTCTTTAAATGCTTAAAAGAAATGCATTCGTTTTTCTCTGCATTACTGCAATTTTCATCGTAGCTTTATTTTTTCGCTTATACGGTTTTTTTGTCAATCACCCTTTTTGGGTTGACGAATTCTACACTGCTGCACAAGCAAATGTGCTCCTAAAGTATGGCCTTTCTGTTTTCTTCAATCCCGCATTATATTTTGAGTACCACAATATTACTCCCCACTTCTTGGTTGCTCTTTTTTTTAAACTCCTCGGTCAAAGTGAATGGGCTGCAAGACTGCCATTTGTCATAATCGGTTCTCTCATACCGGTTGCTACATTTATTGTTTCTTACAAGCTTTTCAATTTGGCCACTGCTTTATCCGCAGCTTTGCTGGCAAGCTTTTCCTATCTAGAGATCGCCTGGTCAAGGCAAGCTAGGGGATATGTAATTCAGCAACTGCTTGTTTTACTTACCCTGTTGTTTTATTTGAGATCTATCAAAAAAGGGAAAATTCCAATTACTGACTGGTTTATTCTAAGCGTTCTTTTTGTTCTTGGAATTATTACGCACTCAACTTTTTTTATCTTAATAGGAGCGATCTTTCTCCATTTTGTCTGGTTCAACCGAAAAGAAATTCATCGACTTACTAAAAATTCCTTTCTCTTTATCATTCTTGGTGTAGTACTTTTAGTCGCATATTTTACGGGTTTTTTTAAAGTACTCTTTTTCTTCTTAAACTTAAACTTATTCGGAGCAAACAATCTTTGGTACTACCATTCGTTTTTATGGAGAGAGTATGGACTTATTACATTTTTGTCCATAATCGGTTTTGCCTTGGGTTTCTTAGAGAAAAGAAAGGAATTTTCACTCATTATTTTGTATACCAGCGCTTTTTTAGCATTTCTTTCATTCATCTTTAAGCCGTATGTCTCACGATATCTCCTTCCAGTATTCCCCCTTTTTTTAATTGGGGCTTCCTATGGTGTCTCTTCACTCAGTAGTATGGTTGTAGAAAAGTTTAGGCTGAAACCTAAACTATTGTTTTCTACTCTTATCCCTCTTGTTATTACCCTTTTTATCATTATTAATGGCGACAAATTTGTCTTTAAACCCAAATCTTTTTATTCTGTCAACCATGACTTTCGCGAAGCAGCTCTCATTGATTACAAGCAGATATATGATCGAATAAAAAAAGAAAACGAGCAATCAGAGGAAAAAGCGGCAGTCATAGAGACTCTTCCGGATAGGGCGGAGTGGTATCTTGGGTATGGGTATAAGCCATTATTTTTATTCAGAGGAGGAGATATCGAAGGCTATACTCACGGCATAACAAGAAAAACAACCTACACTGTCAACAAAAAAGGAGAAAAACTCGTAACCGCGACCGGCCCTATTCTCGTTTCTGAAGTTTCCGATCTGATGAGGATACAGAAACACTATCCAAGAGGATTTCTCTTTATCGACGGCGCCGCACTCCCTCAAGATGTCATCGGATATGCGCAAAATTATTTGAAAAAAGAAATGTACGTCGACCACTATCCTTTAGACGATAATCCTTATTCAATTTGGCCAGCAACATTATATAGCTGGGGGATAGAGGAACAATGATACGGTCTCTTTTTACACGATCAGGAGTCTATTTTTTTGGTCTGACTCTTGGGAAGGCTCTTTCCGTAATAGTTTTTATACTCTTTGCACGAGCCTTACTCCCAGAACAGTTCGGCAACTTTGTTTTCTTTGTAACGCTCATTCAACTCGTTACATTTTTTGCCGATGTCGGACTGGTTCAATGGTATCAAAAACAATCCGCCCAATCAGATGACCAAAATATTCTTTTAAGCAAAGTCATTATTACACGATTTTTTACCTACGTAATTTCTGCTATCCTTTCGATGTTCTTTTTATTTTTGACCGGAACTTTTACTCCCTTAATAACAATCATTTTCCTCCTTACCCTTTTTCCTGAAGCTTTTCTATCTGTCCTCGACGGTTTTTATTTAGAAAAAAACAAATCATTCAAAGTATCTCTCAAGCAAAGCATCAGGCTCGTAATAATTCTTTTTGGCTACCTAGTTTTTCTCCCAGTATTTACGGTTCAACATGCAGTAAGTCTCTATCTCGTAGCTTCTGTGATAACGCTTATCTGGTATCTTCCTTTCCTCCAGATTATTTCCTTACGATTTATCCCGCTAAGCGGGATTAAATCCGTTCTCAAGAAATCGAAGCACTACGGATTTCTCATCTTCTCTTCTTTTTTGTACGCGCGAGGAGATTCTCTCGTTATACGATACTCGCTCGGAAATGCGGCTCTAGGATTATACGGGTCTGCCTATCGATACTTAGAAAGTTTGAGTCTCATCCCAACTGCGCTGTCGCATAATCTTTTCCCTCTCTCGGCAAAACGCGAAGTCGTCACAAAAAATCATCTGGCTTTTCTCACTCTTTTTATGCTGATGACTGGAATAATCGCTGGCCTGCTGCTTTTCTTCCTTTCCGAATTTCTCATCACTTTTTTGCTTGGAACTCAGTATAACGAGGCAGTACCTATTCTAAAGATATTTTCGCTTGTTGTAGTATTATTTTTTGTCAATTCACCCTTAAATACTGTTCTTCAAAGCTCGAATATTGTAAAGAAATTTCTGCCTTATGGGTTTATTAATACTGCATTGAACATTGTTCTAAACATTATACTTATTCCTGTATATGGAGTAATTGCAGCCTCCGTGGTTATGCTCTTAACAGAATTAACCGGATTATTTATCAATCTTTATTTCGTAAGGAAAGTTTATTCCTCGCGATAGCCTATGAAACCAGATGTATTTATTATTATCATCCATTGGAATACTCCTGAGCTTTTGCGAAAACAGTTGTCTCTCCTGAAAAAAGACAACAATCTTCAAATTATTGTGATTGATAACTCCTCTCGAAAAAGTGTGGACTGGATTTTAAGCGAGTTTGAAGATATACAACTTATCAAGAATACGGTAAATAGGGGATTTGCCTTTGCCTGTAATCAAGGCACAGTAAAAGCAGCTGGAGAGTGGCTTCTCTTTTTAAATCCGGATGTAGAAATTTCATCCCAGCAGATTGAACGAATGCTCAATTTTGCCAAGGAGCAGAATCTCGACGCCTGTTCGCCCAAACCAATGTCTGATAACTATGATAGTCCCGTTGCCACGCCGCTTGCGCTGTTGGCAGAATTTACACCTTTATCGAGAATTCTTCCAAAGAAAACATTGTTTAACCCAAAGACGCTTACCGGCGGATGTTTACTGATTAAAGAAAACGTTTTAAAAAACCTTGGAGGCTGGGATGAACGATTTTTCCTCTGGTATGAGGATAGTGATCTTACCCTTAGATTAATGAAAACAGGACACAAAATAGGATGGGCTCCTATCAAGATACAGCACGTCGGTGGCGCGTCATTTGAGAAACTTGATAAACAATTGAGACGAGATATTTTTTTTCACTCTATGGATGTGTTTGCAAAAAAACATTTTTCTCCTCTGGGTCAACTTATCATTAGTCTCATTAAAAAAAGATACACGAGGCGAAAGGTACTCCCTCAATTACATGAAGGCGTCGATATTACTGTTCCTAACATGAAGATCGACCTTCTCAAGCTTTTTTTTTATAATAATGGTGGATTCCTTGATGAATTTAACGAACTGATAGTGGTCAGTAGTTCACTATCTGCAAACAATATTTGGGATTGGAGAAGAAAATATCCGCAAGTCCGCTTCATTCCCATCAATAAAAACTATGGCGTCGCCTCTACGATAAACATGGGGTTTCGCGCGTCGACTAGTAAATGGATGGGCACGATCAATGATGACGTAACCCTCTCAAAAGGTTCTCTCACAAATCTTCTACAGTGCGCAAAAGAAAATAGCGGTTCTCTTAATCCCTCAATCTATCATGATAGAAATACGATCGAATCAATGGGAGTTCAGGTTTTGAAATATGGAAAAGCAGCTCCAATAAAAAAAATAGTCAATAAGAAATGTTTTGAAGCTGATTCTGTAAATGGAGCTGCAGTATTATTTGCCAATGCAGCGCTTAATAAAGTTGGATTATTTGACGAAAGATTCGGGTCATATCTTGAAGATATCGATCTTTCAATGAGGATCAGCAGAGGAGGGTACAAGAATATAATAGCACCCAGTATAAAAGTACTACACGCGGGCCAATCATCATCAAAAAATCTTGGAATAAAAAAACAGTGGTATGATTTTCGAAACTGGATCTATGTTATTGTAAAAAACTGGAGTTTAAAAGATCTTATATTCAATTTACCTTCAATTTTTATCGAAAGGTTACGAAATCTATCAGGCGTACTCAAAGCGTTTTAGATCCGCATCAACCATCATCTTCACTAGCTTTTTAAAACTCACTTTTGGCTTCCATTCCAATACCTTATGCACTTTTGTCGGTCGTGATTTAAGTTCGTACACTTCTGCGGGTCGTTTAAATCTGGGGTCTGTAACAACATATTTCTCCCAATTCGAAATTCCTGCATAGTGAAATGCCAACTCGACAAATTCCCTCACGCTATGATTCTCTCCAGTTCCTACAACGAAATCGTCTGGTTTCTTCTGTTGCATCATACGATACATTGCCTCAACATAGTCTCCCGCAAATCCCCAGTCTCGTTTAGCGTCAAGATTGCCGAGGGACAATTTTTTTGACAATCCATATTTTATTCTTGCCACGCCGTCGGTTATTTTCCTCGTCACAAATTGAATTCCTCTTATTGGCGACTCGTGATTAAACAAAATTCCGTTGCAGGTAAAAAGGCTGTATGATTCGCGGAAATTAACAGTCATCCAATATGCATAGACTTTGGCTATTCCGTACGGGCTTCGAGGGTGAAAAGTAGTATTTTCATCCTGGTACCCGTTAGTATTTCCTAGTCCAAACATCTCTGAAGTCGAGGCCTGGTAAAATTTAGTCGTCGGAGAGAAAAATTTGATTGCATTCAATAAGTAGAGAACTCCCAATGCATTCACTTCAGTCGTCAGTTTTGCCATCTGCCACGAATCCCCAACAAATGATTGGGCTGCGAGGTTATAAACTTCGTCTGGTCTCAATGTTCTCACCGTATTGATAAGTGAAGACTCATCGGTCATATCCCCTTCAACAAAATCGACTTTTTTTGTGACTCCTAGATAATCTAAATTGTCGTAATTAGGATTGGAGTATCTGCGGATCATTCCGAATACTTTGTATCCTTTTTCGATAAGTAACTTTGCGAGATACGGTCCATCTTGGCCTAAGATTCCTGTCACGAGTGCAGTTTTTGCCATACGATTCATTTGTATTTAAGTTTAAAACTTAAAATTATTAACCAAATTACAAGTACTATAAAATTCGCAAGAATAATAGGGAGCGCCCTTAACATGAAGCCATATAATAACCACAACGATACAGATATGCAGATCAAAAGTATCATCTGCAAAGATATATCTTTGGTTGATTTCGTCCTCCAGGTCTTTATAAGCTGGGGAAGAGCGGATATAGAAGACACGACTGTAGCAACGTATCCTAAGAGATTTACGTTATCCATTAGGTAATTATATCGAATAATTTTCTCTTCTGCTACAATTGTTACTAATGATTCCCAGGTTTCTTCATTTTCTTCAAAGACCCACCAGCATCAACATCCTCA
>JACPMD010000152.1 GCA_016186235.1 Candidatus Roizmanbacteria bacterium
ATTATCGTACAGGAGATAGAGACAAAGTTAGGCAAGAATGGATATCCAACGTTACTGTATGACTATCCAAAAGAAATATCGTCGCTAGCGAAACTGAGTGATGATGGTAAAACCGCAAAGAGAGCAGAATTTTATTTAGATGGGATTGAAATAGGAGGTTTTTGTGAAGAGTTAAGCGATTGGAAAGAGCAAGAAAAAAGGTTTCAAGAGCACGGAGAAAAAAGAAACAAATCTCGCATGATACGCCACAGCGTTGACAAAGGCTTTATTAAAGCATTACAATATGGACTCCCCGATTGTACAGGAGTTGGAATAGGATTCGAAAGGTTGGCGATGATTTTTTGTAACCTAACTTCGATAGACAAGTTAAAATTGGTTAGCATTGATTAAATGAAAATAACCGCAGGGAACTTAAAAAAAGGCGATTTCATTTCACATCAAGGTGAAGTTTGGCAAATACAAAAAGCTGATTTTTATTCTCCTGGCAAAGGCTCAGCACTGATGAAGACACGAATAAAGAATCTTCTTTCAGGGAAGAATATTGACTACACTTTCAAATCAAATGAGGAAGTCGAGGCGGTAGAGGTTGAAAGCGTTGAGATGCAGTATCTCTATAAAGATGAGCAGGATCTTCATTTTATGAATGAGCGCACCTATCATCAATATACCCTGCCGCTTGAAGTGGTCGGAGATGTAGCAAACTTTTTACAAGATGGCAACAAGTACTTCGTGTATCTTTATCATGACAAACCCCTTACCATTAAACCCCCTATGAGTGTTCGCTTGAAAGTGATTCAAACTGAAGAAGCTATTAAGGGTGATACGGTTACTGGAGCAAAAAAACCTGCACAGTTGGAAACCGGTGTGACAATTCAAGTGCCTTTATTTGTGAAAACTGGAGATATCGTGATCGTAAATCCCGAAACAGGTCAATATGTAGAGAGAGTAAAATCGTAATATGCTTTCTGTCGGAGAAATTCTTAAAAAAGAAAGAGAAAAACAAGGGATTGGTCTTCGAGAGGTAGAAAAAGATATTAAAATCAGAGAAAAATTCTTGAGAGCTGTTGAAGATAATAATTGGGCGTTTTTTTCCTCAAAGATTTATATCACGGGAATACTAAAAAATTATGCCCGATTCCTCAAACTTGATGACATGAAAATTCTTGCCTTTTTTAGGAGGGATTATGAGCGGAGTGAAGAAGTACGATTTAAAGAGAAAGTTTCGAGTAAATATCTTACTCCAGAAACTAAAAAAGCAGTTTTATTGGGATTTATACTTTCGTTTTTTCTCTTCTTCGGGTATTTTTCCTATCAATTGAAGCTCTACTTTTCTCCTCCAAAAGTTGAGTTAATCGAGCCAACCAAAGAGACATTTAGAAGCGACGAATCTATTAAAGTTACGGGGAAAACAGAAAAAGAAGCGCAGATCACCATTTTTGGAAATAGAATTTTTCAAAATAAAGAAGGTATCTTCGAATACGTTTTTCCTCTCCATAAAGGGAAGAACGAATTGGTAGTCGAAGTAATGGGTGCAAATGGGAAAAAAACCACATTTAGAAAGATCTTTTTTAAAGAAAGGTGAAGTTAGCGAAAAAGAGTAGTTCTTAACATTTTTATATTCGGGAGCGTTCCGCTTGCAAAAATTCTATAAAACCCCAGCCTTCTCGCCTCTTTTATTATTTTATCTTCAAAGAGTGTTTTTCTCACTTCTCCTAATAAGCCCACCTCACCGATAAAAAGCGACTTTTTTGGAACGGGGATATTTTTTAATGAGGACAGCAATGAGGCAACCAATCCCAAATCAGAAGCAGTAGATCTTATATCAACGCCTCCAATAACGTTAACGTAGATGTCAAATTTATCAAGAGGAAGTCCGAGGTGTTTTCGGATTACTGCTAAAAGCAGTAGTACTTTATTATAGTCGAGTCCTTTTACCACTCTTCTTGGGAAGGCAAGAATGGTTGGCACGACAAGCGTTTGGATTTCAAAATATAGAGAGCGTTGTCCTTCGACTACTCCAACAACTGCCTTTCCAACTTCTTGCGTATCCTTTTGCTCAAGAAACACAAGCGGATTGGTAACTTCTGCGAGTCCTTTTTGAGTCATCTCAAAAATTCCCACTTCATCAGTAGGACCAAAGCGATTTTTAGACGCGCGAAGGAGCCGAAAGTTGGAAACTCTTTCTCCCTCGAAGTTTATAACGCAGTCGACAAGATGCTCAAGAGTTTTAGGACCGGCGATCTCGCCTCCCTTTGTAATATGTCCAATAATGATGAGTCCAATTTTGAGTTTTTTGGCGAGATTCGTTAATTGGTTAGCGCATTCGCGAAGTTGACTGATGTTGCCAGCAGGCGCGTTAACAGATTTTGAATAGATCGTTTGGATAGAATCAATAACGACAACTTCAACTGTGTCACTTAAATCTTCTATCCCTTCCACGATTCCTTCCACCTGGAGATCGTCCGAAAAAAAAAGATTATCAAGGCGAACTCCGAGCCTTTGGGCCCGATCCTTGATCTGTTCTGCGGCCTCTTCACCTGAAATATAGGCGGTTTTAAGCCGAAAAAGGCTTTGGAGGAGTAATGTTGATTTTCCAACCCCAGGTTCTCCGCTCAAGAGGATAACCTCTCCTGGCACGATTCCCCCTCCGAGAACTCTGTCGAATTCAAATATGCCTGTTTTGAGACGACCTTGTTTTTTTGTTGGTACATTTTGTTTTAGCCTGCCAATCTGCTTAAAAGGGGTAAGCCTCATTTTCTTTACTCCTTCCTTCGATCCTTTGGAATCAGGACCCATGGATGGTTGGGATACAAATGTATTGAACTGTGCACAATCAGGACAGCGACCTAACCAAGAAGCAGAACCATACCCGCAGTTTGAACAGATGAAGAAAGCCATAGTTACATTTTCTCTACAGTCTTAATTCCCAATAAATAGAGTCCTTCCTTTATTACTTCAGCGGTTGCTTTTGTTAATAAGAGTCGAATATTTTTAATAGGTTCCTTGACGTCGAGAATTTTATGCTTTTGATAAAAAAGATTAAATGTCTGGGCAACGTCAAAGAGATAATTTGCGACGAGATTCGGAGAAAGTTTTTTAGCAGATTCTTGGACTACCTCAGAAAAATTTACCAGAATTCTTAGAAGGTCGCGTTCTTCTCTCTCAAGTTGTAGGCCACCTGCATTCGTTAATCGCACATCAGCTTGTCCGGCTTTTTTGAGGACAGATCCGCAGCGGACATAGGTATATTGGAGATAAGGGCCCGAATTTCCTTCTAATGAGATTGATTCGTCAAAATCAAAAGCGATCTGTGAAAATACGCCATTTTTAAGGAACGAGTATTTTACTGCTGCAATAGCAATTTTCTCCGCTGTATCCGTACCGCAATTAAATTTCTTCAATATTTTTTCTTTGGCTTGATCGATCAGCCAGTCAGCGGCGACGATATTGCCCATTCGTGAAGACATTTTGCCTAATTTTTTTAGCTTTACCCATTCATAGGCGAGGTGGTATTGTTTGTTTTTATATTTTTTTTCGTCGAGGAGTTCTTCTACCTTAAATGTTACTTTAAAAAAGCTCGTCTGTTCAGGCGTTACTACGTGAATGCATTTATCAAGTTCCCCAAACTCAGAAAATTCTTTTTCGGCAAGTGCGAGTTCTTTTCCTTCATACGTTGGGTATCCAAGGCTATTGATAAAAACTCTCGTATCAAGTCCATATAGTTTCCCGTCAAACACCAGTGCTCCTTGACTACGTTTTAAAATTCCTTTTTTCTCAGCAAGGTTCGCTATTTCAACACCTCTTCGTGCGAACTCACTTTCAGGATAAAGACGGTCGAACTTTGAATAGACTCTTTTGTAAATTTCAGCGAAGTAATCAAAACTCCATTTTACAGTCTCCTTCCACAACCGTAAAACATCTCCACTTTGTTTGTAAATCATTCCATTTATTTCGATTATTTCTTTTTTGGCTTTTTCATCTTCATCATATGCCACTTGGCCTTTGGCATAAGCTTTTCCCAAGAAACTCATTCTCTCTTGCAGAGACTTTTTCCGAATCTCCGTAAGCTCTTTCTCTGATATTTTGTATTTGATGTACCAGAGACATTTGGCGATGTGAAGTCCGACTTCGCCTTGATAGTTAGATCGTATCACTTTGTTTTCAACCGCTTCAAAAATTCTAACCAGTGATTCACCAATCGAAATGTTGCGAAGATGCCCGATATGAAAAAGTTTATGAGTATTGGGATGAGCAAACTCGATCATGATTTTTTTATTAGAACCGAGATGATGGGACGGAAAATCAAATTTAGAAATAGCAGAATTGGTAAGAATACTCGTGAGGTATTTGTCCGATAGCCAAAAATTAATAAAACCAGGTTTTACTATCTCCACTTTTTCAATGGCTTGGTTTTTGGTAAAATGAGAAACGATTTGATTTGCAATTTCAAGCGGTTTTTTTCCAAGTTTTTTACCTAATCGAAGCGAGATATTTGTAGTAAAATCACCAAAGCGAGGATTTTGAGGGTGATCAAGATTTATTTCTTTCTCCGTAACATCAATCTTCTTTAGCGAAGTTTTTAAATGATCAGCAAGTTTATCTTTTATCATTGGTTAAAATGATAGCATAAAATCAGTTTATCTTCCTCCCATGGTCAAAGCTAAAATCGCTTTTTGTACATGCAGACGATTCTCAGCTTGATCATAAACTACAGATTGAGGCCCATCGATTACTTCATCTGCAACCTCGACTCCTCTGTCCGCAGGGAGGCAGTGCATATAGATTGCGTCTTTTTTGGTCAAATTCATTTTTTGCTGGTCACAGATCCAGTTTTTGTATTTACCGATGATCTTTTGAGAT
This sequence comes from Candidatus Roizmanbacteria bacterium, assembly GCA_016186235.1. GTDB lineage: Bacteria > Patescibacteriota > Microgenomatia > UBA1406 > GWC2-37-13 > JACPMD01. The sequence continues at coordinate 4,861 of JACPMD010000152.1, forward strand.
CTTTTTAGATCTTCAGTAAAAACGAGGGGTCCCCAGCTTTTTGGATAAACTACATCTGCTTTCTTAAATGCCTCTTCCATATTGTGAGTAATTTCAAATGACCCTCCATAGAATTTCGAGTTTTGCTTAGTTTCTTTAATAATGGAGGGCATAAGCTCAAATTCTTTCGGATGGGCCAAAACCAAATCTGCTCCGAAAAGAGATAAGAGCAAAATAAAAGACTGAGGAACAGAAATAGGTTTAGTATAACTTTTTGCGTATGCCCAAGACATGACAATTTTTTTACCCTTTAAGCTCTTTCCCTTTTTTTCGATGATTGTCATCAAGTCAGCCATTGCTTGAAATGGATGATAAATATCACACTGCATATTGAATACTGGCATAGATGAATGTTTAGCTACTTCGTTTATATATTGATTTCCTTCTTTCCAGTCACAATGACGGATCGCTATTCCATGACCATATGATCCTAAAATTTTTCCTATTTCTTTAGCTGTATCTCCATGGGAAATTTGCAGCTTGTCAGAGGGTAGATCATGGGCATTTCCTCCCAAATGATCCATAGCGGCTTCAAACGAGGTTCTGGTTCGAGTCGAGGAAAAGAAAAATAAGAGAAACAGCGTTTGATGCATTAGATAAGGCGTTTGTTGGTTGAGTGCAAATTTTTTCTTTAGGTCAAAAGCTACTTCTAGCGCCGTTTCCAACTCATCTTTACTCCAATCATTACAATTTATAAAGTCCTTACCGAAAAATTTGCTTTTCATTTTTTCATAAATTAATTTTTAAGAGATAAAGCATGAGGGCTTTTTGCACATGAAGACGATTTTCAGCTTGCTGGAAAACCACAGATTGCAACCCGTCTATCACTTTAGTTTCAACTTCATTACCTCGATAAGCTGGTAAATCGTGCATAAAAATAGCATCCTTATTCGCTTTTTTCATGAGCAACTCAGTTACTTGATATTTTTGGAATACGTGTAAGCGTTTTTCTTTCTCTGCCTCGTCGCCCATACTCACCCACGTATCGGTATAAACCACATCTGCGTTTTGAACAGCAACATTTGGGTCAATTACTTCTTGAATTGAGCCACCCTGCTTTTTTGCTAAAGTCATGGCAGATTTTGTAATTACTTTATTCATCCAGTACCCTTTTGGTGAAGCGGTAATAAAATGAGTTCCCAATATTCCTGATGCTAATGCTAAAGAGTGGGCAACATTGTTTTCGCTATCACCAAGATAAGCGATTTTTATCCCTACTATTTTCTTCTTAACTTCTAAAATAGTCAAAAAATCTGCCAAAATCTGACAGGGATGTTGGAGGTCTGAGAGCCCGTTGATCACGGGCTTGCTGGAATATTTTGCCAATTCGAGAATCGTTTCATGCAAAAAAGTTCTCGCCATGATGATATCTGCCATGCTCGATGTTACTTTGGCTACGTCATGTACTGACTCTCTTTTGCCCATGCAGATATCGGTTGGTCCCAAATAAAGAGCGTGACCTCCAAGCTGATTCATTCCGATCGCAAATGAAACCTTAGTTCTTAAAGACGGTTTTTCAAAAATCATTGCAAGCACTTTATTTTTTAAATACTCCTTATTTTTGCCTGTTTTTTTTATTTCCTTCTTTAGCTTTGAGGCAGTGTCAAACAAATTCCAGAGTTCACGGCTAGATAAATCGGTAATCGATAAAAAAGATTTGTATTTCATATAGTTACAGTAATTAATAAAAACTATTGTTCCTTTAAACATCTCCTTAACTCTTTTTTTAGTTTATTAAGCGAATCGGAGATCATATTTTGTTTATTTATTAACTCCTTTTTTAAGTTAACTGTAGTAGTTTTGATATCCTCTATCATCGATTTAACTTGAATAGGTGAGGGGCCACCTTCGCTTATTCGATTATCTACGCAAACTTTAGCTGTTGTTACCTTATCAAGATCAGATTGTTTTAGAATAATCTTCTTTCCTAAAACCTTGTACGACACGCTCGTCAATAAATGAGGCGTTAGTTTCAAGAAATTATTCTTCAGATATTTATCTTTTATCAATGTTTTGACCACTTTGTACGCTTCGCGGAATGAAACCTTTCCTTTTATTGCGACTTGAACTGTAATGTCAGGAGCATTTGCAAAATTGATCTCGGCACCCTTAGCCATTGTCTCTTTATTTATAATCAGTGAATTCATGATTCCTGAAAAGATGGGGAGAGTTTCTTCAATCATGCCAATGCTTTCAAATAAAGCATGCTTCGTTTGTTGTGTATCTCGGTTAAATCCTGAGGGCAAAGAATCCATAGTGATTAATGTCTCCCAAAATCGTCCATACAATTTTGCACAATTTGCTCTAATAACTTCTAAAGTGTCAGGATTTTTGAGATTTGGTTGTGCCGTTCCCCCCGTGGCATACTGATCGGCTATCTTTAAGAAACCAAATTCGTGAGTTGACCACATAATTACCTCATTCATGGTTCTTCTGATATGAAGGGCTATAATAGATAAATCAGCTAACAATTTTACTTCAATTTCGCCACGAGAATTGGCAGTGTATAAACTGTTTTCGCAGATGCCATCGAAACCTAGATAGTAGGCAGTGAGCTTTCGATCTATAGGAAGTTGCGTACCTGCCATCTCAAAGATACCGAGAGGACATCTGTTTATCTGGCCAAAATCGTACATAAGGTTTTTTAGGTCATCGAGAAAGTGATAACCTTTTGCAGTGAGCCAATGTCCATAGGTAATAGATTGCGAAACTCTTAGATGGGTATAACCAGGCATGATAGTATCTAGATGTTTACCTGCTTGAGAAATTAAGGCGTTTATTACATCAATCAATAATTTGGAAATAGAGACAATCTCATCTCTCATAAACATTCTTGTATCGGTATAGACTTGATCATTTCTTGTAATTCCAAGACGTAGATTTCCTCCAATTTCGATTCCTAGTTTATCGAGGATATAATGTTCAATATTAGAATGAACATCCTCGAGGGCCTTTTTCAATAAAAATTTTCCACTTTCATCAAGTTTTTTAATTTCTTCCAAAGCTGCTACAATCTTTTTCACCTGGAAAGCAGGGAGAATTTTTTGTTTCAATAACATCAACTGATGCGCCTGATTTACCAAACATTCATAGTAGACGAATTGTTTGTCTAATACAACGTCTTGACCTGCCGCATATTCAACTGCTATTTTCCCAAAGTCCTTATTTTCTCCTTCGCTCCATAGTGGATTATTACTATTGTTCATCGTATTTTTTAACTTTTAATTTTCCCAGATGGGTTTCAAATACTTCTGGATGCTTCTTTGCAAAACTATACTCCTCAAATCCATACGGAACCGTATCTAAG
>JACPMD010000161.1 GCA_016186235.1 Candidatus Roizmanbacteria bacterium
AGCCGGGGCTCGATATCCGCTCGAAATATATTTAGTAGTACTTAATTGTTTCAATTTGGATGAAGGATTGTACCACTACAATGTAAAAGAAAACATTTTAGAATTATTATTGAAAAAAGATCTGTCTGAATTGCTTTCTAAAGCTACAGGAGGAGAATTCTGGATTAAAAGTATAGGCGTTGTGTTCATCATCACTGGTGTTTTAGATAGAACCAGAATAAAATATGGAGATAGGGGATATAGATTTGTTTTGATTGAAGCAGGACATCTCGCTCAGAATATATGCCTTAAAGCAACAGAGTTTGGCCTTGGGACTTGTCCTATTGGAGGCTTCATTGACGATGAAGTTAATCAATTACTCGATATTCATATCCAAAAAGAATTCACGCTTTATTTAATTGCAATCGGCCATGTATGAAAAAACACCTTTCATAAAAATAAATCTGCCAAACGGATTAACTCTTATTGCACAGCACATCCCTTGGGTTCATTCGGTGTCGATTTACCTCATGGTAGGCGCTGGTTCACGACATGAAACCAAACAAACAGCAGGAGTAGCTCATTTTCTAGAGCATATGGCTTTTGAAGGAACTGAAAATTTTCCCTCGTCAAGGAAAGGAGCGGAATATATTGAGAGGATTGGTGGTAAAAGTGCCGCTTGGACTGATAAAGAGTCTGTAATGTACTATGTAAAAGTTTCGAAAGAGCATGTGGATACTGCGTTAAATTATCTGTCCGAGATACTTCTTAAACCGACTTTGAATATCCAAGCTATTGAGAAGGAAAAACGAATAATTTTTGAAGAGTTAAGTCGTAAAAGAGATAATCCTGAAGTGGAAATTTTAGATTGTTGGTTTGAATGGATTTGGGGAAAGGATCAGTCGCTTGGTCGTTCGATCTTGGGTGATGAAACCAGCATCGGGAAAATTAACCAAAAATCCTTAAAAGCATATATGAACAAACTCTATATTCCAGGGAATATGGCGATTTCCGTGGTGGGTAACATCTCGGTCGAAGAGCTCGAAAAAAAAGTAACGGCATATTTTGGAGAAACCAGAGGCGGGCAAGTACCCAGATATAAAAAGTTACCATATACTCCCAAAAGTAAATACGTAAAAATAATCCCTACAAATACTTTGCAAAATCAATTGATAGTGGGATTTGTCACAGGAGTTTTTTATAACCACGAAGACTATTTCACTATGAAGATAATAGCCGACTTACTTTCTAATGGGGTAAGTTCGAGACTTCTTCAAACCTTAATATACGAGCAGGGAATCGCATACTCGATGGGAGCATTAAACTGGCCTTTTTCTGACACTGGTCTATTCTACATTCATGGTGGGTTCTCTACAGAAAATGTAGAAAAAGCTGTAAAGCTTATCCTGAAAGAGTTAAAAAAACTTATGATAGAAAAAATCTCGACAAAGGAATTAAATGAAGTAAAAGAAAAAGCTAAGACAGAACTTATTTTCTCTACAGAAACTCCAGATGCTCTAGCATATTTTTACGGAACGCAACAAATTATTGGTAAAAAGACTATGTCGGTAGAAGAAATTTTATCTAAAATTGATGCGATTACTGTTGAACAACTTCAAAGCGTAGCGCAAAAGTATTTCTTACAGAAGAATCTTCGTTTGCTTATCAGAGGACCGCTTGATGAGTCTAACGCGAAAAACTTCGAGGATCTTTCACAAATCTTATAGATTATGAAAAAAGCCATTATTTTTGATATGGATGGGGTTATCTCCGATACTCAAAAATTCCATGCAACTGCAGAACACACACTTTTGAAGAAATTTGGAATTGAGATGGACCCAGAAGTAATAACTCGTAAGTATGCGGGAATATCAGATGAGCAAATGTTTAGAGAAATCTTCTACAAGAATAGAGTCGTTGTAAATGATATAAAAGACGTTATTTTTGACAAATGGAATATTATGGGAAAACTATCGAGAGGAAAAATAACAGCGATGCCACATGCACTCACATGTATTAGTCTTGTAAAACGAGGTGGTTTAAAACTAGCAATCGCTTCTGCTTCAACGAGAGATTTTATTACGCATGTTTTAGATTCGTTGCATATTAAAGATACTTTTGACGTTGTTGTATCTGCACAAGAAGTAGAGTATGGTAAACCAGCTCCTGATATTTTTCTTCTTGCCGCCAGTAGATTAGAACTTGAACCAAAAGAATGTATTGTCATAGAAGATGGCTTGAGTGGAGTTGTCGCAGCAAGAAAAGCCGGAATGAAAAGCGTCGGACTCGTTACGAATCAGAACAACAGCCTTCCGGCAGATTTAGTAGTTTCTTCGCTTAATCAAATTACACTAGATAAAATTCGTATGCTTTGACTGTCTTATATGTATGTTATTTACTATTCTTCGCGCTCAAAGTACGTTTTCAAAATTTCTTTTGCGATTGGGGCGGCGACGTCGGAGCCTTGACCTCCTTCTTCGATAAGTACTGTCAAGACGATTTCTGGTGATTCAAAGGGAGCAAAAACAGTAAACCATGCATGAGGTTTTTTCGACTCAGCGTGGGATTCGGCAGTACCAGTTTTGCAGCCTGTCTCCGGTTTGAAGTCAAAGAGGGGCCAGCCGGTACCGCCGTTTGCACAGGCTTCTTTCATTCCTTGTCGAACGATGTCGAGGGTTTTGGCTGAAATACCTATTTTTGTACACGTAGGTTATGTCGTGAGTTTTAAAAGCTGGGGGGAACAAAGATATCCTCCATTAGCAAATACTGCCGTTGCTTGAGCAACCTGAAGCGGAGTGACTGAGATAAAGCCCTGTCCGATAGCCAAGTTATAGGTATCTCCAAGATACCACTGGTCTTTTAGCACTTCTTCTTTCCAAAATTCTGAAGGGACGAGGCCTTCTGCTTCTTCAAATCCAATATTTGTTTTTTGCGCAAAGCCAAATTTCTCTGCCCAGGTTTTTATTTTCGCCGTGGTCACGAGCGCGCCGGTTTTGTAAAAAAAGATATCGTTTGATCGGCGGATGGCTTTTACTACGTCAATCATTCCCTCGGTTTTTCCGTACTGTAAAAAATACCAGTTGCCAAAGGTAATAGGTCCTGCTTTGATTTGGCCGGTGTCTTCAACCAGCGTATCGACGGTTATTTTTTTTTCCTCGAGCGCGGCCGTCGCTACGACTGGTTTAAAGATAGAACCCGGAGGATAGACCCCCTCTGATGCGCGGTTGAACAATGGTTTGTTTTCGCCATTAATTATCTGCCTCGTTACAGATTCATTTGCGTCTTCAAAATCTTGGGGATTAAATGAGGGAGAGGAGACAAAAACAAGCACTTCGCCTGTGGTTGGCTTCAACCCTACTACTGCGGCCTTCTTATCTTTTATCAGTTCATATGCCTTTTTCTGCAGGTCGCTGTCAAATGCGAGAGTGACTCGTTTTCCGTCTTCTGGAGGCAACAAACTTAGTGTTTTTATAGAGTTACCTTTTGCGTCAACCTCGATGAGCTTTTTTCCATGACGGCCCCGTAGCGTACATTCAAAAAGCTTCTCGATGCCTTTTTTTCCTACCTTATCTCTTGATTGCAATTTATAAAGACAGAGGTCGTTGGCGAAATCAGCTTTATCTGCTTTTTGGCGATAGCCGATAAGGTGAGCAATCGTTTCCGGGTCTTGATAGGTGCGATGAGAAGTTAAACGACTCTCATTTTGTTGGGTATCAGGAGAGTCATTTTTCACAATAACAAATCCTTTACGATCGACAATTTCGCCTCGTTTTGGTTCAATGATGAATTCTCGAATACGATTTTGCTCGGAGATGCGTTTGTAATAGTCACCTCGCACAATAGTAAGTTGAAATAAACGGAGCATAATGACAAGAAAAAAAATGACAATGAAAGAGAAAAATCCATATAAAAACACTGCGGCAGATATACTTTTGTCTCTTTCAAAACGCATTCCTTTCATAACCCCTCTTTTTACGATAGGAAGTGTATTCATTTTGCTACGGTAATAAAACTAACTCACAAAGTACCCTTGTGCGAAAAATCCGAGCGTAAGGATGTGGAATAGAAAAAAAATCAATAAAAGAACTATTCTTATAAGATTATTTTTATTCTTGGAAAGAACAAGAAAAAAACTGAGAGAAAATAGAGCATAGCGTGGGATAGAAGAAAAAGTGCCGGTAAATGTCGGAAGAATGAGATTTATTAAAGAAAATAATGTGAGCCCCAGTCTTTCATAAGTTCCGGCCTTTGTCCGCAGTTTTTCTTGCCAGGTTTTGTTGAGGTCATAGAGGAGGACAATAAAAACAAAACTAAACGTCACAAATTCTAAGAGCGCTATGAAGTATTGAAAATTCCAGTTTGCCGTCAAAAAGATCTTGAAATAACGGAAATATACTTGGGGGAGCAAAATAAGCGAAGACGCCCGATTCGCACCGAACGCCCATTGCGAATTGAGGAAGAATAGTGGATCTCCTGTGGTTTTAAAAAGATAGAGAGAATAGAAGAATAAGCCCAAGAGGG
>JACPMD010000162.1 GCA_016186235.1 Candidatus Roizmanbacteria bacterium
AATGAGCCGCAAGGACAATGTCCTTCAACCACCGGAAGAGTTACTTCAATAGATATTAGAGTTAGAGAAATTGAAGGAAGAAACTTCTTTTCATGGGTTGCAACAGTAATCTGCGAAAGAGGATCTAGTCATGATCCTACTGACTTTTGTAATGCGTCTTGGGAAGGAGAAGTTCCTATTAAGAACAACGGATAACACAGCTTCTTCATCTGCTATAATTTCCTCATATGTTAAGTCAAATCAAGCCTCAGACTTTAAAGGGTTTCCGCGATTTTTTGCCAATAGAAGCTCGTAAGCGTCAATGGTTAAAAAATAAATTAGCCGAGATATGTGAGCTGTGGGGCTATGAACCGATAGAAACTCCAACGCTAGAATATCTAGAACTTTTTATTGGACAAATAGGCGACGATGAAAAACTTTTTTTCAAATTTAGGGATCTTGGTGGCCGTAATGTAGCCCTACGCTACGATCAAACTATTCCCTCTGTTAGATATGTTACACAATATCAGAACCAACTAACAAAACCTTTTAAGCGATACCAGATTCAGTCAGCATTCCGTTCCGAAAAACCTCAAAAAGGCAGATATCGTGAATTTATTCAATGTGACGCCGATATTTTCGGCGATCCGACGCCTTTTGCTGATGCGGAAACAATAGCCTTATCTTTAGATATCTATCGCACACTTGGATTTAAAAAAGCAAAAGTATTGATCAATGATCGGACCTTATTAAAGGATTTTCCCTACGAAGCTATAGTTTCTATCGATAAAATAAAAAAAATTGGAAAAGAGGCTGTCATAAAGGAGATGGTAAAGAGAGGTATATCTATAAATCAAGCCAAGAACTATTTGAATATTGTCACGTCTCTGAAGCCCAACGATACCATAAAGATAATTATTGATTATCTTAGGAAATCGGGATTCAACGAATCATGGTTTGAATTCGATCCAACCATCACCAGATCATTTTCCTATTCACAAGGACCGATATGGGAAGTTGTTATACCTGAGTATTCATCAGGGTCAGTTCTTGGTGGAGAGAGGTACGATGGTCTTTTCCGATCTCTCTTTGGAATCGAGATGTATGGAACAGGGTTTGGTCTAGGATTCGATCGAACACTTGAAGCATCAGAACAGTTTGGACTGATCCCAATAAAATCTACTGTCAGCCGAGTTTTAGTAACAGTATTTTCCCCAGAGTTTTTCGAAAGATCAATCGCAATCGCCCAAATCCTTCGCAGTAAAGGAATTTCGTCTGAACTGTTTTCAAATCCCAAAACTAAGTTTGATAAACAACTTAAGTACGCTGATAAAAAAGGCCTTCCTTATGTAATTATCATCGGTCCGGATGAACTGAAGAAAAATGTAGTAAAGTTAAAAAATATGACGACAGGCAAGCAAGAAGAATTTACGACTGAAAAAGTAATTGAAAAGTTGAGAAGGTAGATATGCAGATTAATCCAAACGTCGCCATAATAGAAGCACTTCCTGGCGTTGGAGGAGACGAAGCAAAACTCTGGATGAAAGAACTTTTGCTCTCTTACCTTCGTTTTGCCCAAAGGCGGCAGTATAAATTTAGCTATCTTGAGGAAAATATCATCAAGATTGTTGGTGGGGGAGCATTCAATACATTTAAAAACGAAACGGGAGTACACCGCGTACAGAGAATTCCGTCAACCGAAAGACGCGGGAGAATTCACACGTCTACTGCTGTCATCGTAGTACTCCCGCAGATTATACAAAGCAATACGCGCATTAATCAAAATGAATTAGAATGGCAATTTTTCCGCAGCGGCGGCAAGGGCGGACAAAACGTGAACAAGGTCTCAACGGCGGTAAGACTCACCCACAAACCATCTGGAATCGTCGTAACAGCCAGCCGAGAACGTTATCAAGAGGCAAATAGAAGAATTGCCATGGACCTTCTTTTATCTAAGCTGTATCAACTTGAGGAAGAAAAGCGGAAAGGTATGATGTTCTCATTTGTTAAAAATGTCGGGACAGGCGAACGCGCTGAGAAAATCAGAACATATAACTTCCCGCAAAACAGACTTACGGATCACAGAATCGGCAAAAGTTTCCACAACCTTGAACAGATTATCGAAGAAGGAAGGTGGGAAAAAGTACTCAGAATTTGATATAATTAACTTTCTTAAAGTTATTAAAGAACATGAAAGCCAATATTCACCCACAATATTATCCCACAGCAACTGTCACCTGTACGTCGTGTGGAAATACATTCACTACTGGATCTACGAAGCCATCGATCACTGTTGAAGTATGCTATCGCTGCCATCCATTCTACACTGGAGAGCATAAATATCTTGATACAAAAGGAAGAGTAGAGATGTTTCAAAAAAAACAGGCAGCGGCCCAAACCTACAAGGCAACTTCACGGACAAAAAAACATAAAAAAACTGAGGGTGAAGAAAAAAGACCAAAAACATTACGAGAATTATTGAGCGAAGTGTGATATACTAAGGATATTCACCAAGACTCCAGGTTTATCCCGATTCAATCGGGACTGTAAAATTATCAATTCCTGGAATAGTGATAACCAATGGTCAGCCAGCAAAAACAAAATCTTGTCAAATATCTTACAGACATTTTCGTTACGAATAAGAATTTTGCCTTTATCAAGTACGATAAGACCACGCATCAAGCGCTCGAAAAACTTCGTAGAGACCTTAAAAAATCCGATTCCAAACTCAAGGTGGTCAAAAACTCACTTCTTGAAAAGGCAATCGACAAAATCGGTACAAAAGATCCGTCATTCCTCGAATTTAAGAAGAAATTTTTTCCTTTAAAAGATTCAACCGCGGTTCTTGCTTTAGGCTCGGAGTGGAGTAGCGGGTTGAAATCATTTTATGAGTTTGCTCAAAAAGATCAATCTCTCGAATTCAGAGGTGGTTTTATTGACAAAGAGCTCTATCCAAAAGAATTGCTCGAAAGAATCTCCACACTCCCAAGCAAAAAGGAATTAACAGCAAAATTAATCGGTCAATTCCAAACCCCTCTGGTAAAACTTGTCTATTCAATGAAATTCAATGTAAATACGTTTGTATATATCTTGCAACAAAAGTCAAAAAAATCTTAAAGGGAGGTGATTTTTATATGGCAGAAGAAAAAAAACTATCTGAAAAACTCGAAAAATTAGCGAAAGAAATCGAATCTCTGACAGTAGTTGAAATGGCAGATCTTTCCAAACATCTTGAGAAAAAATTTGGCGTTTCTGCTATGCCTATGGCTGCCGCAGCTCCTGCTCCAGCAGCTCCTGCTGGTGGTCAACCTGCAGAAGAAAAGACAAGTTTCACAGTCATTCTTTCAGCTTCAGGCGACAATAAACTTGGAGTGATAAAAGCTGTAAGAGAGGTTCTTCCTAATCTTGGTCTTATGGAAGCAAAAAAATTGGTAGAATCAACTCCGAAGGAACTTCTACAAAATGTCAAAAAAGAGCAAGCTGAAGAAGCTAAAAAAAAGATTGAGTCAGCAGGCGGCAAAGTGGAATTGAAGTAAACATTCGTTTACAAAAAAAGGGTTAATATGTTACAATGAAATTTTACTATGACTAAAGGAAAAGGCACAGGCTACGGAGCCGAGTCAATTGTTGTTCTTGAAGGGCTTGAACCAGTAAGAAAAAGGCCCGCAATGTATATCGGAACGACCTCTCAGTATGGACTCAATCACTGTCTCAATGAAATTATCGATAACGCAATTGATGAAGCTCTCGCCGGGTTCTGCAAAAATATCCATATCATCATAGAAGAAAATGGATACATAACGATCTTTGACGACGGGCGAGGTATTCCCGTTGACGTAATTCCAAAATACAAAACGTCTGCTCTTGAGATTGTAATGACAAAACTTCATGCAGGCGGAAAATTCAATATCGGCGCTTATAAGGTTTCAGGCGGACTCCATGGAGTAGGAGCATCAGTAGTAAATGCTCTCTCAGAACACTTTATTGTCGAAGTAAAAAGGAATGGGCAGGTATACAGACAAGAATATAAGAAAGGAGTACCCCTCTATAAAGTTAAGAAAGTAAGCTCAAGTGTGCTGAAATTCCCGTTCAAGAATGGAACCGCAGTATCGTTTCTTCCGGATAAAGAAATTTTCAAGGAAACGATAGAACCAAACTATGCGATTTCAAAAAAACAAGTAAAAGAAAGGGCTTATCTTATCAGCAATGTGTATTTCAAAATCTTCAACAACAAACAAAAAGAAAGAATTTCCTACTATTTTGACGGAGGAATCATTTCGCTTCTTCGAGATATTAACCGCGATAAAAAGATTCTTCATGAACCTATTTATGTTAAAAAAACCAGCGACGATAAAGAAATCGAAGTTGCCATTCAGTATAACGATTCCATCTCAGAGTCTGTCTATTCTTTTGTAAACGTAATTAATACTCACGAAGGAGGAACTCATCTTACTGGTTTCCGTACTGCCCTAACTAAATCAATCAATGCCTACGCCAAAAAAGAGCTCGGA
>JACPMD010000155.1 GCA_016186235.1 Candidatus Roizmanbacteria bacterium
ATTCAAAGGACAGTATCATAAAAACATAGGACATGAGGCAATTTATCAATATGTATTCAATCCCGATAACAAAGATGAAAACCTCTGGGAATATTTGCCAAGAAAACAAAAGAAGAGGAAAAAGCAAAAAGGCCGTGGAGTTCATCATTCCCGTATTCCTGATCGTGTTTCCATTCATTTAAGACCGGAGACGATTAACGACCGAATAGAGCTTGGTCATTTTGAAGGAGACACGGTTGAGAGAAAAAGATCGGTTGGAGACGGAATCCATACAGAAGTTGAAAGGCTATCAAGAACGACGTTTGCTGTTAAAGTAGAAAGTATTTCATCGGAGGATGGATTAAAAGCTCAAAAAGAAATATTTGGCTCTTTACCGGAAACCGCAAGACGTTCAACAACTTTAGATAATGGTCGGGAAAACCATTTACATTACAGGTTAAAAAAAGAGTTAAAAATGAATACATATTTTGTAGATCCTTACTCCTCTTGGCAAAGAGGAACCAACGAATACCATAACGGACTCATCAGAAGATATTTACCTAAAGGAACAGACTTTGCCCTTTTAACACAGGAAGAATTAGATGATATACTTTGGGAGATCAACAATATACCCAGAAAGTGTTTGAGTTTTTACACACCATTAGAAGTTTTCAGGAAACACCTGACCGATCGTTCGGATTGAAGGTGGAATTCAGGAGAGATTCCCGCCACTGAAGCGATAGCTGAAGGGGCGGGCGTGAATGCCCGAGCGAGATGACGATACGATAAAATAAGAAGGTATGGACATACGTTTATCGGCTCACACAGCTTATCGATGTCAGTACCACATAGTTTGGGTAACCAAGTATCGTCATCGAGCTCTGAATCCTGCGAAGTTCAGATTGGTTGCAGAAAAGACAATAAGAAGTGTGATTGATAAAATCAGTGCTGTTGAGACAGTTGAGATTAATGTACAACCAGAACACATCCATCTGGTTGTTATCATCCCACCCAAATATGCAGTTAGCAAGGTGGTTGAGATAATCAAAAGCAGAAGTGCAAAAATCATAAGAGGACAAATCCAATGGCTGGATAAACTCTATGACGCAACAAATAGTTTATGGACGGTTGGATATTTTGTCTCAACGGTTGGAGTTGATGAAGCCTTCATACGAAGGTATGTCAAATACCAACAGGAGCAGGATTCAGGACAAGCAAAGTTGGAGTTGTTCCGATAAGTACCACGTCACTGAACGAAACGAAGTGTAGTGAAGGGACGTGGGTATCTAAAACGGCTAGCTGCTTTTCCGATAAAGTCTTCTCTACATTATCGGTGTTAAGCAGTTTTACGGCTTCCTTGGATTGAGTAAGAATAACATTCAAGAAAAATGTTAACCAAGGAACAATATCAGGATTTTCAGATTTAAATGTGATCTGGGTTTTTCTTAAAGCAACATAATATTCCTGCTTTTTTTCCTCCACTAATTTTTCATGAGAAACATAGAGGATGTAAAGATATCCTGCCTGTAACATAAGCAAGTTAGTCAAAATTCTGGACAAACGGCCATTGCCATCCCTGAAAGGATGGATCTTTAAAAACTCGACGACAAAATTACCGATCACCAGTAAAGGATGATATTTTTTGTTTTTTAATTCCTCGATGGTCCACTTGATCAGTTCCTGCATTTTAATAGGAGTCAAATATACAGGGGTGGTATCAAAAATCGTGCCAACGACATTTCCTTTCGCGTCTACCATCTGAATCTTGTTTTCCGTGATCTTATATTGACCGCGTTGAAAAGTGTCCTTTTCAACATACTTAAGGATCTCTTGATGAAAATGCTTTATTGCACTTTCATTCAATTTAATAGATGACCATGAATCAAAGACATTTTTTAGTAGCTCATAGTAGCCTTTGACTTCTTGAGTATCACGATCTTTGAATTTTTGCATAGAAAGACCTCTCATTAAGTCTTCCACTTCGGAATCGCTTAATTTTGCTCCTTCGATACGGGTAGAGGCACCGGTTGAAGTAATAAGCACCGATTGTTTCAATCTTCCCAGAATTTGCGGGTGTAAATTAGCACCAGCCGTCCATCGGCCTTTCAGCTCATCAATCGAGGCAATAAGAGTAAGAATATTGGCCGGAAGTGATTCCAGCCTTTGAGCGAATCTCGTTAAATTAGCCATAGGTTATATATTGAAATGACTATATAAGATTATATTAGATTATATAAGATTAGGAAATTGTTTGTCAAGGGAAAGAAGTAAAGTTCAATTTTTCTTTCGCAAAAAGGCAGGAATGTCAAAGAAATTTTAACTCCATAAAATAAATCTCCTTTTGTAGAGTCTTTCAATACACAGGGTAACACAGCTAATAACTGTTGTCAATACCATGTTAAAGTCGGGTACATGGGTAACACTCCCTTTAACTTGTAACTATTGTACCATTCGATCGGTGTTTTGTATTTGAGAGTCTGATGAGGACGCTCAAAGTTGTAGAAAGTGAGCCAGTCGGTTAATCTTCTGTTTGCCTCAGTTAGACTATCCTGTGTAAGAAGCGGCTCAAAGTATTCATCCACTTCCATAAACTCCTCCTGTACGGTTCTGTTGAATCTCTCATCAACCGCATTATCTTTGGGAGTCTTAATCCTAGTGAAGATGTGGAGAATCTTAAGCTTCCTGCATGCCTCTTCAAAATATTTGGCAAACTCTGATCCGTTATCTGATAAGACTGCGGCAATAGTTCCGTCAACCAAAGCCTGGAGTCTTAAGAGAAAATCAAAGGCAGAAAGGGATGATTTACTTTTGTAACATCTGGCAGAGGCTATCTTCTTCTCGTATTCGATTGCGGTTAAGATGTACCGTTTAATCCCGTAGGGCAGATACAAAACAATAGTATCTAATGCAAAAAGAAAAGGCCTACCCTCTGTTAAATAGTCTTTGGGATTAATATCGTTTATCCTCACCTTTTTAGCTCCTCTGTCTTTAATCTTGCGGCTTCGTATTCTGGAGGCTGCAACAGGATCAAAGTAGATGTTGTATTTTTGGATGACATAAGAGATATGGGATTGAGAAACAAATCGGCCGTACTCTCTTTTAAAAAGTATCTGGAGTTTAACTTTACCCAGCCTTATGTGTTTTTCTCTTAAATGTTTTATGTCAAACTCTGTTTTGAAATCCAATTCTACTGTTCTTTTTGTTTTGGGAGTTTTGGGCAGATTCTCTAAAGATGAAATGTTTCTCCCACTCCTCTCATAGCGCCTAAGCCATTTGTAAAAAGCCTTACGGGAAACTTTAAAGCTTGTGGCGGCAACTGAAGTCTTTTATCTGATAGTAAAACTCAATCATGGCGAGTCTTGTGGTTGCGGTATCTGATATCTTCCTCATAGGATGTTTTTTGACAAACTTGTAAAACCAGTAAGGGAGATTATACGTCAAGGAATAAGTCCCAGAGGAAGAAAGTAACCCTTTTCCCATAATGATATATTTTGATACGCCTTTATTTTGCCCTACAAGGCTTGTTTTTCAAGTTTAGACCATCTTTATAGCTCTTTTCCCAAGCTTCATAGGAGGTGATGCGTTTTGATACAGAAGTGTTACCTATGTTTCTCAACTTGCGCAGACTAAGAAATTAAAGAGAGACGCGAAAGGCGAAAATGATGGACTTATAAAAACCACCGCATAAAAAGCCGCTGAAAGATTACCTGTTACGGCTGTAACTGCTTTGAGAATGGCTATCTTATTTTCACGTCTCATGTCTCAAAATGTAAATTACATGTTGTGTGTTCTATTGTCTATAGACTATAAACGACAAAAGAGTGTCTTTCTGCTTCTTCTGCTATAATCGAAATAATATGGCCGAACTCTCCCATCTTCAAATACGCAACCCTAAAGACGACGAGACGCCGATTGAGTCTGCGACTCAGATTTTTGCCTCACTTCTCCCCTACCCTTATATTCCGTTGTGGAAACGGCTCTTTATTCAGGTAAAACGCTATGCGTTTGAAATTTACCTCCTGAATCAAACTATCTTTTTTTACGTCACAACTCCTGCGGAAAACGAAACGCTCATTCAGAGCGTTGTTACTTCGTCTTTTCCTCAATCAAGGATAAAAAAAACAACCGACCCTATGGATATTATCTTTAAATCAAAAAATATTGAGGCAGGCGAGGTAGTTCTGAATTCCTATTCCTATCTTCCCATTAAGACGTATTTTGACTTCAAAGACATCGATCCGCTCTCGTCTCTTGTTGGGTTTTTATCAAAACAAGGACCCAATTTAAAGTTTGCGATTCAAGTCCTTGTGAGCCCGGCGAGTTTTGGTTGGCAAGATCGGGCTGTAAATGCAGCTAAGCATCAAATATATGATGAAGCAGCCGACCGCTATATCCGTTCACCTCAACAGCTTCTTATTATGAAAAAGGCCTCTTTCCAAGGCGGTAAAGCTCTCATTCGCCTTTTAGTTGCCAATAATGATCCGCCAGCTGGCGGATCGCTTAGGCCATATTTAATGAACCTTGCGGGGACGTTTGGAAGTTTTTCTTTAGGAGAAGGAAACCAGTTTGTCTTTCGCAGGCCACTCATCTTAAAAAGTCATTTCCTGAATAGAGTCAAAAAGAGAAAAACCTATTTTTTTGAGCGAAGACATCAAGTCCTCAATGCGCAAGAGTTAGCGACGCTTTGGCATCCGTCAGGATATCTCTTAGCTGGAATTAAAAATATCGCTTGGGGGAAAACCTTGAAAGGTGAGCCGCCTGAGAATTTACCCGTCGTACCGCTATCTTTAACTCCCGAGGTTAAAGATACCGATGGGAAGAAAGATATCAACTTTTTTGCCAAAACTGAGTTTAAGAATAAAGAACGAATTTTTGGCATCAAAACAGAAGATCGCAGGAAACACGTTTACATCATCGGTAAAACCGGCGCAGGAAAATCGACGCTTATTGCCAATATGGCTATTGACGACATCAGGAAAGACCGCGGAATTGGGATCATCGACCCGCACGGCGACCTTTCTGAAATTATTCTAGACTATATTCCTAAGCGAAGATTCAATGACGTTGTCTATCTTGAACCATTTGACACCAAACGACCATTTGCTCTCAATGTTTTAGAAGTAAAAAATAAGCAGCAAAAAGATCTCGTTGCCTCAGGAATAGTATCTATTTTCTATAAACTATATGGAGACAGTTGGGGGCCGCGACTCGAATATATTCTGCGAAATACTATTATGACGCTTCTTGAGGTTCCAAACTCTACCTTAGTTGATATCTTGAACATAATTGCAAACAATAATTTTAGAAAAAAGGTGGTTGCTCAACTGGTAGATCCGGTACTCAAAAATTTCTGGGAGAAGGAATTTGCCAAAATGCCAGATCGGCTCAAGGCTGAAGCAGTCTCCCCGATTCAAAACAAGGTCGGCCAGTTTGTTACCTCCCGCATGATACGAAACATTGTCGGAAAGCCAAAATCTTCCATTAACCTCGAGGAGATAATGAATGAGGGTAAAATACTTATCCTTAACATCTCTCAAGGCAAACTCGGTGAAGATAGCGCAGCACTTCTTGGAGCGATGATTATCACGCAAATCCAGCTTGCGGCCATGAACCGCTCTTTTATAAAAGAGGCAGAACGGAAAGATTTCTTTTTATTTGTTGATGAATTTCAGAATTTTGCCACGACGTCGTTTATCAAAATTCTCTCTGAAGCACGAAAATATCGCCTCTCGCTCACCTTGGCAAACCAATACATCGACCAACTCGATGAGGATGTCCAAAAAGCCATCTTTGGAAATGTAGGGACATTGATGTCTTTTGTTCTTGGTGCGAAAGATGCGTATATTCTGAGTAAGGAGTACGGCGAACTCTATACTGAAAATGACCTCGTAGCGCTCGGCAAGTTTGAAACTGTACTCAAACTTTCGATCGATGGGATGACCTCTACCCCATTTCCTGCGACGACGCTCCCCCTACCTGC
>JACPMD010000156.1 GCA_016186235.1 Candidatus Roizmanbacteria bacterium
GTTACAAGTTAAAGGGAGTGTTACCCATGTACCCGACTTTAACAGGTGATATAATAATTATTATTACGTTTTATCCGGGGAGGAGAAAAGCCTATGGATTATAGTTACGATTCGGAATCTAACGTGCTATCAATCACCATATCAAAGAAACCCTTCGATTATGCCCAAGAAATGGGCGATTTTATCGTGCATTTCGATAAAAAAAACAAACCCGTCTACATAGAGATTCTTAACGCAGACATGTTTCTTAAACATGCCGTTACAAGACTCCCTCAATCCTCGAGGAAAACTTTCCTTCGACTTCTTAGGTAAACTGAACCCGATAGCAATTTCGTGTTGATTCTTAAGAGGTCACTTGTTAATCTAAAATCCCTATGTTGACTAAGATTGATCTCCGAGCCATAGAAAACATTCTCGATACTAAACTCAAAGACATATCGCTAGATATCTCCGCAATACAAGCGAGAACTGCAGAAATTGAGTCTCATCAATCATCAACGTTTGATGTATTACAAATGAAAGTAAAACTTATCGATATCGAAAAACGTTTGACTGCAATTCAGGGAAAATTGATGAAACTTTCTTCAAAGTAATCTTTCTTATTCCCGAATTGTTAAGGTGCGTTAAATTTAGCTACAAAAAAACCTCACTCTCCCGATTTAATCGGGATACGTGAGGTATACAATACGAGCGGTAATGATACCGAGTTTCGTCCCCATATTGCCCTATAGTATAGTACATCATGTGCTAATTTTCAACTATAGACGTTCAGGAGCTGCAGAAGTTAATTATACTTTTTCTTAAGAAAGAGACCAGCACCTAGAGCGACAAACTGACCTGCAAGTAAAAGTGCGCCAAATTCTGGGCCGGCAGATGGGACCTGAGAAACTCCCGGCGTTATACCTACTACTTGCTTTTCGACGCAGAACTGCGCCGTGTCTTCGTCGCTAATGTCTCCTGAGCTCGCCTGACTTTTGTTTAAAAGACAGACAAGTCCCTTATCACTTGGCAGTTTTTCCTGAGAAACGACTTTTACGGTCAAAAAGTAGGTTTTCTCTTCATCTGGAGTAAAGTTTCCGGCATTGAAGCTGATTGTGCGTGAATTTGCGTCAAAGGTCCCCGGGCCTGCTACAGGCTCAACAAATTCCGGCAAAAAGTCTTTGACGGTAACATTAGAAAGGTTTACATTCGAGGTATTTTTGACTTTGAGTTTGAAGTTGACTTCCTGACCTGCTTGAAAGCGTGGGTCTGACGGGGAGAGGTTGTCAACATAATCAAGCTGAGTAACTGAACCTTTTGAAGAAGTTACTTTTCCGACAAATTTATCAATTAAAAGTTGCTGTACTGGAGCAGGACCTCCGTATTGACCGTATTGGGCAAAGACAGGTGAAACATGAAACATGAAACTTGAAACGAGAAGGACTAAAAGTTCGAGCATTTTCATAGAGCCGTATTATACTACAAGTCAAAAAGAATGTCAACTATAGGATGATTAACATCACAACTATAGGTAGTTTATCAAGACTTACTTTGTGACATGATAAAATACTAACTATGAAACTGAACGCGAAAGAACTACGGGAACTTGAGGAAAAAAGAGCGCAGGGAACAATTCATGAAGTGAAGCGCCAGTCCCTGTATTTCATCCTGGAGAATATTTATGACACTTACAATATTGGAGGATTATTTCGCTTAGCAGATGCGCTTGCGGTAGAAAAGATGTATCTGTGCGGTGAGATAGAGATTCCGCCAAATACGAGGATTAAAAAAGCCTCGATTGGGACGTATAAAGTTGTGCCTTGGGAGTATCGCAAATCCGCTGCTGATGCGATTGCGGATTTGCGTGAAACGTGGAACATAAAACATAAAACATCAGAACAAAAAGAAAATAAAAATACGTTTCATGTCTCAAGTTTCAAGTTTCATGTTGTCGCAGTAGAACAACATCTTAAAGCAATAAACTATACAAAGGCCTCATACCAGCTTCCTTTGGCTCTTGTTTTCGGCAACGAAACCGCTGGAGTCTTACCTGAAACGCTCAAACTCGTTGATCAGATTGTTGAAATTCCAATGTGGGGGATCAATAAATCGCTTAATGTCATTGTTTCAGCGGCGATCGTGAGTTATTGGGCAGTATCTAAAATTAAGGAGTAGAAGTAATTTGGCTCAACTCGCCTGCAAGTTTGAACCCATTTTTTTTGTAGAATTTATCGAAGCTAAAAATTGCGTCTGCTTTGTGTTCTTCAGCAATCGCCGCTACAATCGCGTCGAATAACGTATTGCGTTTACTTTTTAGGACGTCAATAAAAAAAATTGCCCGATGAAGAACTTGATTATCTACAGGTTCAATCATTATACTATTGTTTTTTAAAAGCTGGATTAGTGCATTTGCTAATTGTGGTTGATTAAGCCTACCTTGTAAAAGAGTTACTGTTTCTGCAATTACACTTGCGGGATAGATCAATTCTGCGCTACTTTTTTGTAATTGAGAAAGAATTATCTGCGAAGTCTGATAATGAAGATCAATCCTGCTTAAGCTCCCTATTAAACCATCGGTATCAAAAATGATTTTCACGGTTTTTTTTGCTTTTTCTTGGGTAGACCCCACAGGTAATAATCATGATTGATAGAGGCGTCACGCGGCCCCTTTACTTTGTATTTTTTTCCCAATTCTACTATTTTTAGAAGAGCTTCAGCTCCACCGTATCTTTTTCTTTTTAGTACAGAAATTCCTTGCTCCAAGGCGCTGCGTAAAATTTCGGCTTTACTTTTTCTTTCATTTTCTGCAAGGTTTTTTACTTCTTTAGCGATATATTCAGGAATATAGAGGTACGTTTTTAACATAGAAAGACTGTAATATATTACACAACATGTTGTCAAGTCTTTTTTTGAATGAAAGAACTAATTTTGAGCCATGAGGGAGAATCGAACTCCCGGCCTAGTACTTACCAAGTACTTGCTCTACCACTGAGCCATCACGGCACGACTTAGAACTTCGGGATCCCGAAGCTGTAAGTCACTTAGGCATCCGGGCAAAATTATGAGATTGATTATACCAGCTGAAGAGCTGACTTTCTTTGAAAAAACTTCACAATAAGAGTGATGACTTTAGATTTTTCAAAGTGGTTTGAGTGGAGGAGAGAAGAACGCTTTTTAGGTTGATGATTCCGTTTTTTGTTTTTACGGATACGAACTGAGGGGTAAAATCAGCATAGATACTTTTCAGACGATCTAGATTTCTGTGAAAGCCTCCATTCAGTTGATCCGTTTTATTAAACACATACATTTGTTTTTTTGAGGCAAGCCCTAACTCCTTGATAATTGCTTGTACCGTTTTTACTTTCGCTTCCATTCTTTCATCCGAAACATCAATTACATGGAGGATTATGTCTGCATAGAGAGATTCCATTAAAGTAGATTTAAACGATTCGATGAGGGTAGGCGGCAGGTTTTGAATAAATCCGATTGTATCTGAAATGACAACATTTA
>JACPMD010000157.1 GCA_016186235.1 Candidatus Roizmanbacteria bacterium
AAGAGAATATTCGGATCATTGGGATTGGTATAGTGGGCAACACAGTACGCATCCGTGGTTATCTCCATTTTTGGATCTATCGCCTGTATCGTATGGCGAATATCTTCGGGACTCTCCTCCGAGATAAAACGGAATACTATTTGAGAAAAAGCTTCGCTTGGTACAATGTTACCATGTGGAGGTGGGTTTCTCATTCTTACGATGCTGGAAGTAGTCCGCCAGGATCCGTCAGGCCCTGGGTAGAGTTCATTCACTTTATGGTGAAAACCGATTTGCTTCTGAAGCGCATTATGATCATTTCCGTCATAGGCGGTATGCCCGCCACTTGTTTTACTTCGGCAACTGTATGCTATTAATCCCTTATGTTGGTTGCCGATCTGCAAATTTGATGATTCCGCGGAAATCACGAAATTGGTACTAATGCCTTGATTTACCTGATATCCCGCGCCATGATATCCTCCAATTTCTTCATCTGTTGTCAATGACAGTCCTATGGGGTAGGGTAGGTCTTTTGCCAGATTTCTAAAAACAGTTATTAACGCGGATGCGCCTGATTTCATATCCTGCGAGCCCCGTCCGTACAGTCTTCCTTCGGTCTGTTGCGGTGTGAATTGAGTTTCATCCTGTGCAGGAACCACATCCAAGTGTCCGTGAAGGAGAACCTGGAAAGACGATGGTCTTTCCAGTTTATTGAAAAAAAGCAAACTGGGGACGAAAATACCGTCATCTCTTTTGCTTTCGAATTTTTCATACGGAAATCCAGATAATTCCGATCTAGCAAGATCCAGAGTCGCTCGAAGCGCGTCAGGTTCACTCCAGGTTGAACGGATTTTGATTAGACTGCTAGTCAGGTTGATAACATTTTCTATTTCGGACATATCTACTCCACAATCCTAATGTGACAGGAATTACCTTCAAACAGATTTACCTACAATAATAATCATGACCCCTTCTTCCTCTGGTGCCACAGTTGGATGAACGCTCTATAAAGGTTAATCTATCTATTATTTTCAATAAAAATTGAAGCGTAGATTCAAATGATGGTTCTGTTTGGCTAAATAAATTTGTCAGACTACTATCACGAAACTGTATTTCCATTTCTCCTATATAATATAGCTTATTATAGCAGGATAGAAATCCAATTCAATGGAATCACTTAAACCAGTAGTTTCAACTAGTTTTGAAAAATATATTCACGTGGTAAAAGGAAAGAGGATCGAAAACTATTTTGTCCGTCCTAATTCAAAAAAGAAGTTCCCCGTAATCCTTTATCTTCATGGTTGGATTCCAAGTGGTTATTCCTCACTCCCTTTTCTTGATTCTTCTGCATCTTTGTGGGAATATGTTTTAAGAGATTGGGCGATTTTTGCACCGATCTTACCTGGATATGGCTTTTCTGAAGGAGTACAAGACATTAGTGGTCCTGAGACAGTAGATGTAGTTAATAGTTGTATTAGAGAACTGCTCATTAACTTACCTAATGTCGATGAAACAAAGTTAGTTCTATACGGTTTCTCTCGTGGAGCTAATCTTGCGGCTACTATTGCAACCAACTCACCAGTAAACTTTTCTGCTGCGATATTCCAGTCTGGGTATTATGATTTTAGAAGGCGCTATTACGAAGAGTCGGAAGAGAAAAGAAGAATGGTTGATAAAGAAATACTAGTCTCTGAGGAGGCATTTAATCTGAGATCTCCATTATTTAGAATGGATAGACTCAGCTGTCCTGTTCTTATTTTGCACGGGAAAAATGATATCATCGTCAACGCCTCGCAATCCTTGACTTTAGATCAAGAATTAACCAGGCTAGGCAAGCCTCATAGAACTGTAATCTTTGACAATGTAGAACATTATTTGGATCCGATTAAAAATGTTTGGATACCGACAGTATTTGAGTTTCTAGAGGAGCTCAATTTGCGGAAACTCACTTGAGCTTATTGAAATTAATTGCATAGACTCGAGGAGGTATCTAGGCATTCAAGAAATACCACATTGAGTATCAAAAAGGTAGAAAATCAGAAGATTTCAGTTTGAGAGCTTTGACAATTTTGTAAAAGGTATATATTGGTACGTTTGTTTCTCCTCGTTCAATTCTTCCCATATGGTTTCTATGAATATGCACCAGATCTGCAAGTTTTTCTTGAGAGATATCCTTTTGTCTTCTTGCCTTTTGGATTTGTTTACCGATCTTTAGGAGTATTTCGTACCCTCTCATGTTGTATTTACTATATGAAGTGGATAGAATAATAGCTACAACTCCAGATGTTGCATTTATTGAACGATAGTACAAAAGGAGGATTAATCTCGTTTTGCATAAGAACACATATGGATTATTAACTCTATGAATTCGTACAGAAATGCTGCGATAAAAATATTAAAAAAGTCAAATAAACCTCTTCACTATAGAGAGATATCTGACAAATCAATTAAGGAAAAATTACTAAGCCCAAAGGGAAGAACGCCATGGGCAACAATGAACGCCATTCTTTCAACTGACGTTGCAAGGTATCGAGATAACTCCTTTTTTAGAAGAACAACTCCTGGTTTTTATATCTTAAACAAAGATAAGATAACCTTCAAAAGACAATTTGGCGCGAGCATAACGAAAACGCAATATAAATACTCAAAAGAAGGTAATTTTATAGACACGGCTACAAAAAAGTTTCACTTTACAACTCCAACAACACTTACCAGTAAACAAAAAGGAGATCTTGCCGAGGCGAGGGTAATTGAATTAATAACATTGTATGGTGATGTTGGTTTATCTTGTTACAAACCAGTCAGTGACGATGAGGGAATAGATATAATTGTCAAACGGCGAGGGAAATTAGACATTCTGTATATTCAGGTTAAGTCCACATTTGGCTATCCCCCTACTCGTGGATTTGTCTCAACTGTCAAAGAAAAGAACATTCATAACAAATCACGAATTATCATGATTTTCGTATTCTTTGATTTAACCTCGGGTGATCTATTTGATAATATTTTTTGTATTCCTGCTCCGGAATTTCTAAAATTAACAGAAAATGAAAAAAAGAGAACAGGCAACAGAGTTTTTACAGTTAGCTTGAATAGGCCTGAGAAATCAAAATATGCTGAATTTATGATTGAAAAAAGGGAATTGTCAAAAAGAATTATTGAAATAATGGATAGGTTATAAGTATGATATTCTTCCTAATTGACTTTCAAAGAGGTGTCTGAAAGAATAAATTTAATGATCAATACAAAATATAACATAATTAAAAAACTTACAGAAATTGAAAAAAGACTAAGAGACTTGGAAACTTATGTGTATAACCTAGATGATTTTATGCCTGCCCGAACACTTGTTGGAGAAGCGATGAATTATATCGAGAAAAAAGAAACAGTAAGTGCCACAGACCTGGAAAAAAGATTTCGAATACCGAACATGCGCGCTCAAAAGCTAATTGATCTTTTTGTGGGCTATGAATTGCTTTCAAAAGAACCTGACGATAAAGGAGTAAGAAAAGTAAATAAAGTAGCCTTTCAAACTTACGAGGAACAAAATCTTTCCTACGACTACAATGAAAATGACCCGTTACTTCCAAAAGCCATAGAGACAATAAAACTTCATGATTTAGCAAGCGCTTCACTTTTACAAAGAAGATTAGCAATCGGCTATGCAAGGGCTGCTATGCTTATTGAGGTTCTCGAGAAAAAAGGTTACGTAGAACAAGCGAATGGATCTAAACCAAGAAAAGTTTTGAAGAAATGAAAAAATCAATTATTTCTTTTTTAATGCTCGATAAACTGTGGGATGGAATGTTGTTAACATTAGGAATTGTTAAATTCGCCTTTATCCTCTATTTTCCTTACCCAAGCAAAACAGAGCGCTATCAAAAATTCCAATTAAGACTATTAAGCTTTTTAATCAAAGAGAAGATGAAAGAAGTTAATAAACCTTTTGAAATCTACGAATGGGACCTTGACAATTATTTTTTTACTATTTCAGGAAAATTTTTGAAAAATAATGAATGTCTGACCAATGACGAATTTAAAAAAATGATACTTAGAGATTTTAGTTTGAAGGAAACAGATATTTACATTCAATCA
>JACPMD010000158.1 GCA_016186235.1 Candidatus Roizmanbacteria bacterium
ATCGAGATGAGGATAAGTACAAAAGGAATGGTTCCTAAAAGGCCGAATTCGCCGATCCACCGCAAATAGTCATTATCGGTCGCCTCTGTAATCGAGGATGCGCCTGTGCCGAGGAGCGGGCTTCTTAAAAATGCCTTTATTGCTCTAGGCCATTCCACTTGAAGCCTCGTCGCAAACGATATATCTGATACTACGGTATTTATCGGCTTTAGCCCGGCGGACATGGTAGCGAGAAGTTCGGCTTCCTCGGTACTCGTAAGCGTTTTCCCTGATTTTGAGGCTTCTTCGCGGATGTCTGCCAAAAGTTTTTCCTTAAGTTTTTTCTCCAATGCTGGATCGGCCCTCACTTTTTTATCTTTTTTTAGTTCGACGTAAAAAGTGCCGGCCGGAAGCTCTTTCACAGTAATTTTCTGCGGAATGACTACTTGGCCTGTTTTTTCATTGACAAATATTTGCCTTGTTTGAAACGTACTAAAAAAACGCGATGTCAAGTTTTTAGAGAGAAGCGAAAATCCTATTGTCAATATGATGACTACAACGAGGTGTTTTGGTTTCTTTAGGAAAATCAAGAACGCGAGTACAGAGAGAGCATATGAAATAAACGAGATTCTGGACGCGGTAAGAACGAGCGTGAATAGTGCTACTATAAATAACAAAAAGTAACGAAGGGACAGTCTGCCGAAGTAGAATCCAAGTATGATTGGAATTAGGAACACAAGATATGCAGCAAGATCATAGTGGCCTGCAAAAGAAGATGAAACTCTTGCTTCGGGAGTCAAGTAGAGAATGTGGCCGAGAGCAAACTCGGGATTCATGGTAGAGACTGCAGGAAAACCAAAAAATTTTTGACCGATTCCATAAAAACAGACAATAAAGAATACGATAAAAATTGTCTTCATGAAGAGAAAAAAATCTCTTGCTGAGCGCACTGTTGAAGAAGCTACAAAGAAAAAAATCATGTATTCAACACGCCTTGCCGCATGCAAGAGTCCAATATTCTTTACCGGTACGGTATTCAAAACGTAGTGGCCAAACAGATAAGAGGCAAATACAGAAATCCAAAAAAAGATAAAAAGCGGTAGAAACTTTCTGGAGAGCGTAACTTTTCTTCGAATGAGCTGAATAAAAAAAACAAGGATGAAAAAGGCAATATAGAGATCCTCGAATCGAATCGAGATATAGGTATACTCTAAATCAAAAAGTGGGAATTTGGGCCAGAGCGGAATGAGAAAAATAAAGACAATCAGGAGCAGCCTGATAAGATTATTGTCAAGCCAGTTCAGTAATTGAAAGAGCTTTTCCATATGTTTCTTTCAGATAGTTGTTATTAAATAGAGCGCCAATAAGCACACCAATACGTGCCTTTAATTGTAACATAAATTTGAGGAAAGGTATACGACGGGGGTAGTATTTCTGATAAAAGTAAATAAGCCCTTTGAATACTTGTAGGATGGGATACGTTCGTTTTCCGCTGGAGGCAGAACCCAAATGAATAAATTGAGCCTCAGGGTAAAAAAAGGTGGAGTAGCCGTAGTAATGTACACGGTAAAAAAGGTCAATTTCCTCTATGTACATAAAAATTCCTTCGTCGAAACCCCCGATTTTTTCAAAATACTCTTTTTTAGTCATGATGCATGCCCCAGAGACCCAGTCGACTTGTTTTATCACATTCGGAGAATATCTTGTCAGACCCCAGTAGTCACCTCGCAGATAAAGCGCGGTGAAGATAACAGGTAACGAATAGAATGGACCACAAGATGGCTGCATACTTAAATCTCTGTTCAATAATTTTCCACCTAAAAAATTGATCGTTTTCTCATCCTGTTTAAAATATGTATACATTTTTTCAATCGCATCTTTTTGTACAAGGATATCCGAGTTAAGAAAAAGCAGATGGGCTGAGCGTGCAGAATTTGATGCCTGATTGTTTGCCTTAGAAAATCCAGTATTCTGTTGGTTTCTTATGATACGAATCTGGGAATGTGTTGAACTAAGTTTTTTAATTTCTTCATAAGAGTCATCGTTTGAAGCGTTGTCGATAACGATAATTTCGTACTTTATTTTTTGAATAGAATTAAGTACGGAATTGAGGCAATTTAACGTAATCGCTTTGGTATTGTATGAGATTATGATGATAGAAAGATCGAAAGTTAGCATGAGAATATTGTATAATCAATTATACAGGAAGTCAGCGTAGCTCAGCGGTAGAGCACCCGTTTCATAAGCGGGACGTCACAGGTTCGAATCCTGTCGCTGACACCAGATTGCGACTTGTCGGGGCGGCGCAAAGCGCCGCCCACTGGTTTTTCCAGCTGCAATGCGCTTTCTTGTTTTTTAGGATGAGGTTCGAGCCAGACTCTTTTAAGAAGTTCCTCTTTTCAAAAAGAAGACTAGAATTTTATTCTATTTCATTTCAATTCAAAAAATGTCCCGCAGCAGGCTGGATGATGCGATTTTAAATCTCTCCTTCTTCGTAGGAGCCTTTGCACAAATGCAATTTAATGTCCGCTCATTAAAAATACTATCGTATTAATCTAATCTATACCTCGACTATGCTTCGTATGAACGTAGTAAGGACTATTGAAATTGATGTATTTTGATATGTTGACAATGGTTTTACAAAGTGCAACAATAATGGTGCAGTCACAAAACCTTTCGGTTTTTTAATGGCCGTTGGAATCATATCCGAAAGGGTGTGACTGCACCAGCGGCCATTTCAATTAAAAACACGTTTTTTCCCTACCATGAAAAGTCCTCTGAATGGGGAATCAACAAAATATTTCCTCTACGCTCGCAAGTCTACCGAAGATGAGGAAAGACAGCAATTATCTATTCCAGCTCAGATTGATGAATTACGATCCTTCGCGCAGAAAGAAAACCTAACCTTAATTGATGTTCTCACTGAAAGCAAGACTGCAAAGAAACCGGGAAGGATTGTTTTTAATGAGATGTTAAGTCGAATAGTAAAAGGAGAGGCAAGTGGTATTTTGAGCTGGAATCCAGACAGACTTACTCGCAATGCAGTTGATGCTGGACAGATTATTCATCTTTTAGATACAGGTAAACTATTGGACTTAAAATTCCCAACCGTATTATTCCAGAACAATCCTCAAGGACTTTTCATGTTATCGATTGCATTTGGGCAAAGCAAATACTATGTGGATTCCTTAAGCGAAAATACCAAAAGAGGTCTTCGCCAAAAAGTAAGAAAAGGAGAGTTTCCGGGAATTGCTTCCGTGGGATACCTGAATGATAGAATCAACAAAAAGATTGTTATTGATAAACAAACTTCGTTTATCGTTCAAGAAATGTTTTCTCTTTATGCAAAAGGGGGCCATAGACTTCAAGATATGAGTGACTTTTTGGCAAAGCGTGGAATTCTAACAAGTGGGGGTAAACATATTAGTAAAGACAGAGTAAAATTTCTTCTCACAAATCCTCTCTATTTTGGATATTTTCGCTATAACGGAGAAATCCATCAAGGAATCCACGAGCCACTTATCACAAAGAAACTTTTTGACAGAGTCCAGGAGGTGATAAAAGAGAGGGGCTTTAAGCGACCGAAAGAGCCCTACAACTATCCTTTTGCCGGATTTATTAGGTGCGGTGAGTGTGGAATGATAATAACCGCAGAGAAACATATTAAACGCTACAAAACGATTAACCGAATTCAAATTTTTAATTATTACCGCTGCTCAAAGAAAAACAAAACAGTGAAATGCAAACAGCCCTATATCCCCCAAAGTAAGCTTCTTCCACAACTAAACTCAATTATTCAAAAAGTCTCTTTGTCTACTGCCGATTACAACTGGTTTATCAAACATATGAACGAGGACCAGAAGAAAGAACAATCGGCAGTGATGGCGATTGTTCAAGGACTAAAGAGTGATGTAAGAGATCTTACTCTCAAACTTAATAAACTCTTAGATTCATATTTGGATAATGTTATTGAACGATCTGACTATCTTCAAAAGAAAGAAGAACTTATGAGCGAAAGAAAAACATTGGAAGAGAAAATCTCCTCCCTTGAGCAATCGCCAAATAAGTGGCTCGAACCTATGAGAAAGTTTTTTGATTCCGCTTTACAAGCGGATAAAATCGCATCTGACAACACAAATCTTTTTGAAAAGAGGAACTTCTTAATAGAAAGCGGCTCGAACCTCATCTTAAAAGACAAGAAAGCCCATTGCAGCTGGACAAACCAGTGGGCGGCGCTTTGCGCCGCCCCGAAAAG
>JACPMD010000144.1 GCA_016186235.1 Candidatus Roizmanbacteria bacterium
GGCTTTATTCCAGTTTCCATTCAAAAGACGACCTTTGTTTCGGCTGAGACAGGAGACGTAGTAAATACAAATCAAAATTTCTTTTCAAAAATCCTCGAAACGATTTCCTTCTAGATAGATCCACAGAATTCTCTCTTTGATATACTGCACGTATGATCGATGAGAGGTTTGTCATAGTAGGAGCATTCATCAATTTATTAGGAGGAATAAGCTATATAAAAGACACGCTTCAAGGTAAGATTAAGCCTAATAGAGTCAGTTGGGGATTATGGGCTCTTCCGGTACTCATCGCATTCTTTGCGCAGAGAAGTCAAGGAGTTGGGATCCAATCTCTTGCAACGTTCATGGTCGGATTCGTTCCACTTGTCATATTTATCGCTTCCTTCGTTAATAAAAAATCGTACTGGACATTAACTTCGTTTGATTTATTTTGCGGCGCGTTTTCAATTTCTGGACTTGTCTTGTGGTATATAACCAAAATAGGAAATATCGCGATTCTCTTTAGCATTTTTGCTGACCTTATGGCTGGAATACCAACGCTTCTAAAATCCTATAAGTATCCAGAGACAGAGAACTGGATTGAGTTTATGTCTTCATTCATCAGCGTCTCTCTCACAATGTTGACATTCAAAACATGGACCTTTGCTTACTGGGGATTCCCTCTTTACATTTTTCTTTACGACCTTACGGCAATACTTTTGATTAAATTCAAACTAGGTAAAAGGATAGGACTAGCAAGATAATTATGGGCCACTCGCTCCGGTTGGTCCGCTCGGTCCTGTCGTGCCACTACTCCCAGATGATCCAGACGACCCACTCGCTCCGGTAGCCCCCGAAGGTCCAGTACTTCCAGTTGCTCCGGATGGTCCAGATGAGGCAAGTGCAGTAGTTGGAGTGGGAGTAAGGGTAGGCGTTGGAGTATTTGAAGCAGAGTCTGGCGCAGAAGTTGGTTGAGGAGTCGGAGTAGGAGTTGAGGTAGAGAAAGGTATGGGAGTCAGCGTAAGGGAAATTTTTGTTGGAGTGGGAGTGGGTGTCTTACTAGGGGAAGGCGTGGAGGTTGGTTTTTTTGGCTTGGTTGTTTTTACTCCCTTTACTTCGGGTCTATCTTTTTCCCCTTGGAATAAAAAAGTCTTTACCGCAAATAAGAGAATCAAAACGATAAAAAATGACAATACCCCGATTCCTATCCTAAATTTCTTTGGCAGTTTTAAAAACTTCTCAACTAACTTCCTCATTTCAAGTGAAAGCGATTGAAAGAACGGAAGGAGAAATCTCATACCAATTATTCTACATAAGATTTTTGGCAAAAAATGTTATCTCCACAAAAGTAAAAAGTGATTCTATATAATGAAAAATAATTACTTCTATATATTAGAGGGTTGGGCGATTATGTAACTTACTCCACCAATTTACGTAATACTACTCATCAAGCAATTGGGGAAGGCAGAACTATTTTAGTTTACACTCCAACAAAATATAAAGACGATACTCTATCTTTTCTTACTTTATCAGCCCCTATACCTCCTAATGTGCTTCTTGTTCCAACGGTTGGTACTACCGTTGAGATAGATTATTTTTTGGTCGGCTTAGATACTATACAATTTTATCAATTGCTATCTTTACTTGTAAGACAAGCAGAGATCTGTGGTGAATATAGAAAAGGATGTGTAGACTTCATTATGGAGGACGCAAAAAACATCAACATTACTCCACTGAACGAATGTATTTTTCCTCCTCCTGATGCTGTTTACTAATTTTTCAACTTACTTGTGGAGATGCCGGGAATTGAACCCGGGTCCGAGAAAACACTCTGAAAAATGTTTAGTTAGGGATAGATTATTTTTAGCTCGATCCCGCCTAAAAAATAAGCAAAACTTAGCGGGAAGTCGGTTGGGATTATCGATTCTAAGACCAACCAAAAACTTCTTAAAACCTTACCTCGATTGGTTTACCTCTGTATTAAGTTGAATCGAGGGAAACTTAACAAGAGGCTCTTGCTATTTATGCATAGAGAGGCACGAATGCCTGTCTAGCAACAAAAGCTCGAGCTGCATCGATTTCATCGTTAGCAGTTATAGTTTTCTATTTATCGAATAGATTCGCCCTAACCATTTATCAAAGTGCAATTTTCCCGTCGAGGCCTGTCATCCCCTCGTCGCTTTGCTCCTCGGGGTAAACCCCTTCGCAAAATCTATGATTTTAAATATTCTTTTATTTCTCTTTCTTCCCGTCTTCTTATATCTTTATTCTTCTCTAACCTTCTCTTGTCGAGATTCTTTCTTCCTTTTGCTAAGGCTATTCCAAGCTTGATTAAATCACCCTTATTATAACACGAGACGGGTACAATGGTCAAATCTTTAGACGACTGCAGCTTAGTTTTTAAGCGTATTAACTCCTTTTTGTGAAGGAGCAATTTTCGCGTTCTTCGATCGTCATATCCAGGAATTCGAGCTCTTTCGTAAAGAGATATTTGAGCATTCACAAGATAAGCTTCACTTCCCAAGATTTTTACGAATGAGTCTTCGAGTCGCATGCGTGACATCCTCACCGATTTTACTTCGGGTCCACTCAATGCGATTCCAGCTTCATATTTTTCCAGTTCCTGATAATCTCGATGAAATTTTCTATTAACTATTTTCATGAGATAGATTGTAGCAGATGTAGATACTCGTCGTCCCCTATTAGCAGTCTACCATATGAAGTGCTAATTTGTCAAGAGGTTTTTGTAAGATTTTGGTAAGGAATTACTGTTTTTGCAGTACTATTGAGACGACGGTATTTGTAGACAAAATAACTTGTGTTTGCAATTTTCCGCCTACTACAGGAATACCATCTTCCTTTGAAGTTCTTCCATCGAGATAGGTTGTAGTCATAGAGTAGGTGCCGCTTTGAAGACTAATAAATTGTATGGGAACGAGTTCATTGTTTAATTCCCTTGGATCATAATTAACCAAAACAAGCGTGATTGCTCCATTCAAATAACTGGCAAGCGCCGTAACATAGGTTCCCTCTCCATCGACGAACAATCGATAGCCCTTCAATTGATTGAGGAGTGATAGCGCTTGAAAACGAGGTTTTTTATTTCCTTCATACGAGAGAATTCCCCAGCGCGGAGAGGGTCCGTCTTTTACCTCAAATAAAACTGCAAGCTCAAATTGCTGATCGATGAAGTTGCGAATAGAGGCGACCGTATATGCTGCGCCCACATTCGAATCAGCCGTGGGGTTCGGATTTGAGTCAAATCCCCACTCGCTTATGATTTTTGGCCGAGATTGATAAGGAAGGAAACGTTCTTCGGCAAGAAAACTATTGATGTTGCTCATGTCGTCAACAAAGTCGTCTGAATTCTTTGAGTAATGATGCCAAGAGATAAAATCGAGCCTGAGATTGTTCTCAATAACATAAGCAAGAAAAACAGTTATCCAGTTTCTATAGAGCGCGGTCGTTGTTGGTCCTCCAAGAAAGAAATGGTTGACGTTTTGAGCGCTTTTTGCTCCCAATGACGAATAAGAGTACAACAATTTGTAATCTTTATCGCCTCCATGAATGCTCCATTTGCCAAAGGTTTCGAGATCTGGCTCATTCCATACCTCGTAATAAATATCTATAAGCCAAAAATCTCTAATTTGTCCGTTACAAAGTCTTGTATCTTTGCCGCTATACCGTTCGACTGTTTTTTGCACCAAAAACGCCCATTCATTCCAGTCTTTCGGTTTTGAAACGAGCGTTTCATCGCCTGAGAGAGCTTGAGGCATGTATCCCAAAACGAAAAAGGGCTTCGCGCCGGTGTGATAGATATCGCATACTGTCTCATCAAGTTTGTCCCAAAAAAAAGCCAGCGAGCCATTTTGATCACGCTTCACGACGTCATAGTAGTCGTAGATATGGTCAATTCGGATATAGCGGGGATAAAGCTGCGCAATTTGAGGAATCACGTTTCCGAGCATCCGAACGCCTTTTTCTTCCCCACCTTGAGCAAGCGCCTTCCAGCGAGTGGGTATCGTACCAACCAATTTGCCAGCGTCGATGACGAGATTGGCTTTTGCAGGTCTCGCGAGGCTTATGTATTGAGAATACATGAGGATGAAAATAGGGATAAAAATAATCAAAGCTGTGAAAAAGATCACAAAAAAAAATACTTTCCAGGACATATCTGTATTGTAACACGAGAGTGAATGTAAAGTTAACTTGACATTTTATATTTACCGTTTTAGAATAGTTATGGGAGTGAGGTAGTATGAAAGAATATGTCAAGAATAACGTATACAAGCTTCGCAAAGAAAAAAAAGTTACACAGGAAGAATTGGCAAGTAAAATTGGAGTTACTCGTCAAACTGTAATTGCTATAGAAAAAGGGAATTATACGCCGTCGGTGTTGTTGGCAGCAAAAATAGCTCATTTTTTTCGGAAAAAAGTCGAAGATATTTTTAAGTACGTCTATGAAGCCTAATTTTTTTGCTGAAGTTTCTATCTCAATAATCCTCGTTATATTTTCGATCCTCCTTCTTAATCCTTTTGATCTATTGATGCCTCAGCCGGTTCACATGTTGATAATCATAGGACTTGCTCTAATCTTTTTCATATTTGTGAGTTTGGTATGGAGAGAAAAGCCGGCCGATGAAAGAGAAAACTTGCATCGCTATATTGCAGGAAGATTCGCATATCTCACCGGTATAACGATCTTGACTATTGAAGTGATTGTACAAAGTTTGAGACACGCGCTTGATCCTTGGTTAGCAATTACACTTATTGCAATGATCCTTGCTAAGACCTTAGGGTCATTATACGGAAGGATCAAA
>JACPMD010000009.1 GCA_016186235.1 Candidatus Roizmanbacteria bacterium
ACCGATTCCTTTTTCTTCTAACGATTTGATAAGAGAAGCCTCGTTATAGCGAGGAGGCGGCAAGGTTTCCGATTCTGTAGCCGTGGTTTCCTTTAATGTTAGTCTCTCATTTTCCTTGCACGTATTAGCCGTCTGGTGTTTCTCGACAAATTCTGGATTAAGAAGTTTTAAAAAGCCAGGAAAGAGTACTTGCTGCAGTTGTGTCTCAAAAGAATATCCCTTGCTGGATGCAATGGCGATTTTAACAATTTTAATTTCTGCCTCTTTCATCTGGGTTGATACGGCTCGATTAAAGATGAGTTGATAAAGCTTCTTATGATTACTGGTAAATTTCTTCTCTTCGCTTGACCCGCTCATATTCTTATCGAGATTCGTAGGTCGAATCGCCTCATGAGCTTCTTGTGCCATTCTGGACCTTGTTTTATACTCTCGAGGCTTTGGCAGTGCAAAAGCTTCTCCAAATATTTTTTCGATATAACTTTTTGCAGAAAATACAAAATGCGTCGACAGATTGAATGAATCGGTTCGATGATACGTTATCAGGCCTCTTTCATAGAGCTGTTGTGCGATTCTCATGGTCATTTTAGAAGAGAAACCAAATCTCCTAAACGCTTCCTGCTTCATCGAAGAGGGTTGTCGTAAATTTCTGATCGTAAAGGATAACATTTTTGCCTACGAGTCGTGCCTTAAGGCCTTCTGTATCCTTCGAGCTTGTCGAGAAGACTCCGTAAATCTGGTAATAGATTTCTTTTTTAAACGCTTTAATTTCCTTTTCGCGTTCTACAATGAGGCGCAAAGCAATCGTTTGGACCCTCCCTGCAGAAAGCCAATTCTTTCCAATTTTCTTCCAGAGAAGTGGAGAAAGCTCATACCCGACTACTCTGTCTAAGATTCTTCTTGCCTGTTGAGCTTTCACAAGATCCATTCTTAAATTTTCAGGCTTTTTTAACGCCTCTTCCAGAACTCTCGGCGTTATTTCATGAAAGACAATTCTCTGAAGCATGTGATCGGGTTTGACTCTAATTTCTGGCCATTTTTCTTTTATGAAGCCTAGAAGGTATGCAATATGATAGGAGATTGATTCACCCTCCCGATCCGGATCGGTTGCCAAAATTATTTCGGAATTCTCTTTGCTGAGTTTTTTCATCTGATCCACAACCTTTCTTCTTCTTGGAATTATTTCGTAGGTCGGTTTGAAGCTATCGTTATAATCAATAGCAAGCCTTTTTTTAGGCAGATCTCTAATATGGCCCAATGTAGCAAATACAAAGTATTGTTTTTTATCTTTCAAAATTCTATTAAATGTTCTTGCTTTAGTAGGCGATTCGACGATTATCAAAGCCATAGTGCATTATACTCTATGAAGCATGTCTCCTCTTTCTTTTAATTAGCTTCATGTCGATGAAAGATCTGCGAAGAGTCGCTATTGCTTGCTGTTTTTCTGATTCATCTTTGGTTTTTTGCAAAATTCTTTGAGCTTCTTCCAGGGCGAGTTTCGTTTGCTCTTCATCGATTTGATCTTGACCGTAAGCTCTTGAAACTAAGATATTGATTTCTTTACCGTTGGTCTCGAGATATCCTCCTCCGATCGCAAGGAAGTCTTCCTCTGCATTCTTTTTAATTTTAATTATTCCTTCTTTCAAAAGAGTAAATAAATTGGTATGTCGAGGAAGGATTGTGATTTCGCCAAAAGCCGAAGGAGCGGTGACCGAAGACACCTCCTCCTCTAAAGCTATCTTTTGTGGCGTAATGATTCTTAAATGGAGCATATTACTTTACCTCTTCAATGTTACCCTTCATATAGAATAGAGTTTCAGTTTCATCGTCGTGCTTGCCATCCAGAATTTCGCTAAATCCTCTCACTGTTTCGGCAATTTTGACAAATCTTCCCTGTCTTCCGGTGAATGGCTCGGCGACAAACATGGGCTGGGTAAGAAATCTTTGAATTTTTCTCGCACGGGAAACAGTAAGTTTATCTTCATCAGAAAGTTCCTCCATTCCAAGAATCGCGATGATATCTTGAAGGTCTTTGTATCGCTGAAGCGTCTTCAAGACCTCTTGGGCAGTGTCATAGTGTTCTTGGCCAACGATGTCTGGATCAAGCGCCCTCGAATTTGAGGTTAATGGGTCGATTGCAGGATATAAACCTTGTTCTGAAAGCGATCTTTCTAGGGTAATTGATGCATCAAGATGAGAAAAGGTTGTTACAGGAGCCGGATCTGTGTAGTCGTCGGCAGGAACGAAT
Organism: Candidatus Roizmanbacteria bacterium; assembly: GCA_016186235.1. Taxonomy (GTDB): domain Bacteria; phylum Patescibacteriota; class Microgenomatia; order UBA1406; family GWC2-37-13; genus JACPMD01. The sequence continues at coordinate 2,246 of JACPMD010000009.1, forward strand.
ACTGCTTGTATCGAAGTTATAGAACCTTTATGTGTCGAGGTTATTCTCTCCTGAAGAGCTGCCATTTCGCTCGCAAGAGTCGGTTGGTAGCCGACGGCCGAGGGAATCCGACCTAAAAGCGCCGAAACTTCGCTCCCTGCCTGTGCAAAACGGAATATGTTATCGATGAATAACAGCGTATCCATGCCCTTTTCATCACGGAAGTATTCTGCCATCGTGATTCCGGTAAGTGCAACGCGTAATCGATTTCCCGCTGGTTCATTCATTTGACCAAACACGAGAGCTGTCTTATTGAGAACCTTGGTTTCTTTCATTTCGTTCCACAGATCATTCCCCTCTCTC
>JACPMD010000145.1 GCA_016186235.1 Candidatus Roizmanbacteria bacterium
CAGGTCTGGCGTGCCTCTCGTCGAAATTGTTACAGAACCGGATTTTCAGAGCTCTGGAGAAGTGAAGAAATTTTTGGAAGAGCTGCAAGTACTCATTCGTTATCTTGACGTGTCTGACGCCGATATGGAAAAAGGGAGTATGAGATTGGAGCCGAATGTGTCTTTACGAAAGTTCTCGACGATCTCGAACAAGACGTTGCCAAACTATAAAGTCGAAGTAAAAAACATTAATTCATTCAGATTTGTAAAACAAGCAATAGACTATGAAGTAAAACGTCAGTCTGAAATTCTAGAAAGGGGTGGAAATCCAGTGCAAGAAACGAGAGGGTATGATGAAGAAAAAGGAGAGACGTATAGTCAAAGAACAAAAGAACAGGCTCATGACTATCGCTATTTTCCCGAGCCAGATATTCCTCCTTTAGTATTTGATAGATCCTACTTGGAAGAAATAGAGAGAAATCTCCCAATGCTCCCACATCAACTAGTTGAAAAATTTGAAAAAAACTATCGAATAAGACACCAAGATGCATATCTTTTGACGCGCGATCGAAAAACTGCCGAGTACTATGAAAAAGTGATGAAAGAAACGAAACTCTCCGGACAAGCAGTCGCTAACTTGCTCATCAACAAAAAAATATCACAGGAGTTCTCCCCAGATGAATTTACCAGGAAGGCTCTCGAATTGTTATCGCCTAGAGAGACAGATAGTAAAGTGCTTGAAGAAGCGGTCAAAAAAGTATTGAAAACTAACGAAAAAGCTGTCGATGATTATAAAAAAGGGAAACCCAACGCAGTTATGTTTCTTGTTGGTCAGGTAATGAGAGAAATGAAAGGCAAAGCTGACGCGCGAATCGTAAGAGAGAAACTCATTGAAAAGTTAACTTAACCTTATGTCGTTTGTTCATCTTCATACGCACACTGAATATTCGCTTCTTGATGGAATGGGGCGAATAGAAGATCTTCTAAAACGGGCGCTAAGTTACAATATGCCCGCGCTTGCAATTACCGATCACGGCGCTTTATATGGAGCATTTCACTTCTATATAAAAGCCAAGGAATTAGGGATTAAACCGATTATAGGAGTTGAAGTTTACAAGGCCAAAAATTCTCGATTTGACAAACAAGCGAATATAGATAGGGATCAGTTTCATCTTGTTTTATTGGCAAAGGATCTCGAGGGTTATCAGAATCTCTTGAAAATCGTAACTCTTGCTCATCTGGAGGGGTACTACTATAAACCCCGAGTAGACTTTGACGTTCTAGAAAAATACCGTAAGGGAATCATTGCTCTTTCAGCCTGTTTAAATGGAGAAATACCATCTCTCATCTCAGAAAATCAGACTACATCAGCAGAAAAAATTTTACAAAGATATGTTTCAATTTTCGAATCTGATTTCTACCTAGAACTACAACGTCATCCCAAACTCGAGAAGCTCGATAAAGTGAATAAAGAACTTGTTCGAATGTCGCGAAAATTTGGCGTTCCACTCGTTGCCACGAATGACATCCATTATGTCGACCCAGAAGACGCGTATGCACAGGAAATATTATTGTGCATCCAGACGCAGCGAGCAATATTCGAAAAAGACAGGCGGCTCTCAATGATAAGCACGCCAGATTTTTATTTTAAATCAGCTGCTGAAATGGTCGGAAGTTTTATCGACCTTCCCGAGGCGGTCGAAAATACGCTTAAAATTGCCGAGCTATGCAATGTAGAAATTCCCTACGGGAAATGGATTCTTCCCAGATTTGAGACGCCTCATGCTGAGACTCCAGAGGACTATTTAAAAATGTTGGTGGTCTCTGGAAAAAAAAGAGTTGAAGACTATGATCAGAAACAGGTTGAGAAACGACTCGATTATGAACTGTCGATCATAAACAATAGAGGATACGCGACATATTTTCTTATCGTACAAGATTTTGTAAATTGGGCAAAAAAACAAGGCGTTGCAGTAGGCCCTGGAAGAGGGTCGGTAGCCGGATCTTTGGTTGGGTATGTTGTGGGTATTACCGATATCAATCCGCTTGAATATAATCTTCCTTTTGAACGTTTTCTGAACCCCGATAGGCCAACGCCTCCGGATATTGACATAGATTTTGCCGATGTAAGGCGTGATGAAGTATTAAGATATGTTACTTCAAGGTATGGAGAGGAAAAAGTAGGCCAGATCATAACATTTGGAACAATGGAGGCACGGCTTGCGGTCAGAGATGTTGCTCGTGCGCTTGGAATGTCATATTCTCAGGGCGATCGAATAGCAAAAATGATCCCCCAAGGGAGACAGGGATTCCCAATGTCAATATCTCAAGCATTAGAAGAATCACCCCAACTGAAATATTCTTATCAAACAGAAGATGAGACAAAAAAAGTACTTGATATTGCGCGCAAAATTGAGGGTCTTCGTAGACATCCGTCTGTTCACGCTGCCGGAGTGGTAATCGCCGACAAAAGCCTTTCAAATTATGTTCCCTTACAACGAGAAGCGCGCGAAGGAAAAATAATAACTCAGTACGACATGTATAGCCTAGATTTGAATACCTCTCCGAATAAAGCGATAGGGCTTCTTAAGATAGACTTCCTGGGACTGCGAAATCTGACAATTCTTGAGAAGGCGCTGGACTATGTCAATAGTTTGACGGGAAAAAAAATTGATATACATAGAGTTCCTTTAGACGACAAAAAAACATTCGAGCTCATCTCACGCGGTGAGACAATCGGAGTGTTTCAGCTTGAGTCGAGCGGAATGAGGAGGCTCGCTAAAGATTTGAAGCCCAATAAACTTTCGGATATCGCAGCCATGGTAGCACTCTATAGGCCTGGCCCGATGGATCTTATACCTGCTTTTTTGGAGGGAAAAAAGAATCCCAAAAAAATTCACTACCTGCACCCTTCGTTAAAACCAATCCTTGAGGAAACTTATGGAGTGTTAGTGTACCAGGAGCAGGTGATGGAAATCGCTCATCGCCTTGCAGGATATAGCATGAGCGCTGCAGATAACCTGCGTATGGCAATGGGCAAAAAGAAAAAAGAACTTATGAAAAAGGAGAAAGAAAAGTTTATCCAAGGGGCCGTTCAGAATAAATATACCAAAAAACTAGCAGAAAAAATTTTTAATTTCATCGAGAAATTTGCGGCGTATGGGTTTAATAAACCTCATTCTGCCTCTTACGGACTCATCGCATACTGGACCGGTTATGTAAAGGCTAATTACCCAGTTGAGTTTATGACAGCGCTTCTCTCAGCAGAACTCCAAGGCGTGGCAGGTCCTCAAAGGGAGATCAAAATGGCTCAAGCTCTTGAGGAGTGCAGAAGAATGGATATAACTGTTTTGCCACCTGATATAAATAAGTCATACTATAGTTTCGTGATCGAAGACGGATCTATCCGATTTGGCCTATCGGCAATAAAGCACGTAGGTGCGGCTGCAATCGAGTCGATACACTCGGCAAGAAAAGCCGGTTCATTCACAAGCTTTAAAGACTTTCTCTATCGTATTGATTTACGAAAAGTAAACAAAAAAACTGTTGAAAGTTTGATAAAAGCAGGTGCCTTTAAAGAATTCTCTAATCGTGCAACTCTTTTATCCCACTACCCAAAAGTTGTAAAGGAGATAGCGGATTTAAAAGAAGACGCTCTAAGCGGCCAGTATGGTCTTTTTGCTCAAGACATCAAAGTAAAATCTCTTAGCGACGGTTTCACTCCGGTGGCTGATTTTAACGAAGATGAAATCTTCAATATGGAAAAAGTTTACTTAAAACCCGTCTCAATAGAAATACTCCACAAGGACTCCGACAAGAACGAACACCTTGATCTGTTCGCTTACGACTACGAGTCCGACCAGGCCAGGCGCAAATTGGGCAACCTTTATCTCGTGGGCAATGTCCGGGCGCCGTCAAACCAAGGGGCTCCGGAAACCGACGTGACCTATGTCACCAACCTTGTCGCCTCTTTGGCAAAAAGGGAATATTATTCCAATCCGGACCTGGATCCCAAAGAGGCCTTCTCGCTTACCTTAAAAAAAATAAATGACGTCGTAGACGAATTTTTTAAAAACAAGAATATAAAAATAAATATCGGAATTTTCGCCCTCGCCGGAG
>JACPMD010000010.1 GCA_016186235.1 Candidatus Roizmanbacteria bacterium
ATGAAGCGATTGCAGAGGTTTTGAAGAGTCCTTTGGTGAGAGTGGCAGAGAAAAATTTTATAATAACGATTCCCGACTGTTCTAAAGGCCCATGTTAAGCAAACAGCGAATAAAATATCATTTTTTAAAACTTCCGTGGAGTTTGTCGCGGATTTCTTTCCAAAAGTCTTGACTATCGGTATGCATTATTTCTTTTATTAAAGCTTTCGATTCTTTAAGTCTCACACGTTCTTTGTTTGCCTCTAACCATTCTTTTGCATGAATACTTCCTTTATCTACCAGCGTCTTTAGCTCGATTGTAAGAGCGATGACATTTGCTTCATATACGAGTTTTGCCTCAAGGCTTTTCTTTTCTTCGTACTCGATTAGAAGTTGAAGTAGTTCTTTGCCAAATGAGAGTTTTTCAAATATGTCTTTATTTGCCTTTTCGACATCTCTTTTTAGATAATTTAATCCGATCTTGTCTACGTCACCTACTCTGGTCTCGTGAAAGTCGTGGAATAAAGCCATGGTGAGGACTTTTTCAGTATTTACCTTCATCTGTTTGGCTAGGATAAATGTGATGATGGAAGTGAGGTAAAGATGTTCTGAAATTGATTCTTCGTTTTCTCCTAAGATTTGCCAACCGGTTCTTTGCACTCGCTTTAAGACTTGTGCTTCAAATAAAAAATTAGCTAATATGTTTTTTCTTTTTGTATTATTTGACATTTTCACGTAGAATTTTATCACATTTATGTTTCCAATTCGTGACTCTACTCCCAGACAAAGCTTTCCTTTTGTGAACTATCTTATTATCGCTATCACAATTTATGCATTTTTTATTCAGATCACTTCACCGGATTTTGATGCATTTGTATTTCAATATGGATTTGTTCCCTCAAGATTTAAAGCCCTCGACTTAGAATCATATCGTTATATCCTCTACTCTATCTTCCTTCATGGTGGTTTGTTTCATATCGCCTCAAATCTATGGTTTTTACACATTTTTGGAGACAACGTGGAAGATCGATTGGGGCACATTATTTATCCAATATTTTATATTTTAGCTGGCGTGATTGCGGTATTTGTCCAACTGGCGTTTAATCTGGGAAGCTCCATACCCATGATTGGCGCCTCAGGCGCAATATCTGGTGTGGCTGGGGCTTATTTTGTTCTTTTTCGAGATTCAAAAATAAAATCATTGGTTCCGACACTTTTCGGATTTTATGACATCATCGAGCTTCCCGCCTGGTTTTTTTTAGGCTATTGGTTTGTCATTCAAGTTTTCAGCGGCGTTGGTTCTCTGGTTACTTTTGATGTACAACAAGGAGGAGTTGCTTTTTTTGCTCACGTAGGAGGATTTGTATTCGGATATTTGGTAGCAAAATTGGCTACAAAACCGGAATATCGCCAACAGGAATGATTTGTGCACTACTAGGATCTGGGCAATCAGGGTGATTTGGACCAACACATCCTATATCTTGTCTATTTATGAGCTGTACTAAATGTGGAACCATCCAATCGCAGATGCCATATGGACTAGTATTTCTAAGTTCACCATTATTCAAGGCTTTTCTAACTCTTTCTGAGACCATATTTAACTGGTAAAGATGAGGGCAAATAACTTTTTGTTCGTTCATATGAAAAGACAATTTACGATTAATTTCTAACTATTGTGCCGCAGAGAGGAGTTGAACCCCTACGCCCTTGCGGGTACAAGGTCCTAAACCTTGCGCGTCTGCCATTCCGCCACTGCGGCTTCCCTCTATTATAGCATCGATTGAATTTTCATACCATGTCGTTTAAGATTAGGGCATGGGATTAAAGGATGCGGTACTTAGATTCTTGGAATACTGCGAACTCGATAAAAATCTTTCCTTAACAAGTGTAAGAATGTACGGTTACTACCTTGAGTTTTTCCAAAGCTGGCTTCTTAAAAATCAAGGCGTGAAAGATTATGACGTCGAGAAGATCGATGAAAACATTGTCAGAAATTTCAGACTTTACCTATCACACCAATATAAAAACCCACATAAAGGCGATTTAAAACGACAGACACAAAACTATTTCCTTGTGGCTCTCAGATCGTTTTTCCGATTTTTGATTCGTCAAAAACTCGATGTTCTGGCACCTGAAATGATAGAACTCGGGAAACAGAGAGACAGAAATATTAAGTTTTTGCTTCCCGAAGAGCTCGAGAAACTTTTTTCTATCGTTGACACAAAAGAAGTATTGGGTCTGAGAGATAGAGCCATTTTAGAGGTGCTTTTCTCTACAGGACTTCGTGTATCAGAGTTAGTGAGTCTTAACCGTGAGCAAGTAAATCTTGATTCAGGAGAGTTTGGGGTTATTGGTAAGGGAGGAAAAGCCCGCGTTGTCTTTTTGTCAAAAAAAGCCAAAGAGTGGCTTTCTAAGTATTTTCAGAAAAGAACCGACCCCTATCGCCCGCTTTTCATTCGCTACTCAGGACCACAGATTAAAAAAGAGTTGACCGATGAGAAACTGAGGCTTTCAGTTAGGTCCATCGAACGGATGATCGATAAATATAGAAAAAAGGCCGGTATCTTGTTTCGGATCGGTCCACACGCGCTAAGGCATTCGCTTGCTACGGATCTTCTTACTCACGGTGCAGACATTCGATCGGTCCAAGAAATGCTCGGGCACAAAAACATCTCCACTACCCAAATCTATACTCACGTGACTAATACCAGACTTCGCGAGGTACATGAAAAATATCACTCAGGGAATAAATAGCTTTTTGTCAAGACGTAAATACCCCATTATCCTTTTGGTGTTTGTTGTTTTTTATATCCTTTACTTTTCCTACTTCTCCATTCTTCGGCTTAAGGCTCTTTACGCTTCATACTATGATCTAGGAATTATGCACCAGACTGTTTACAACACCTATTCGGCGTTACGAACAGGAGACTGGAGCAGATTACTTGAACTGACAAATCCCGAGGGAAGTGAACAGATAACGCGAATGGCGATCCACAACGACATTTCATTAGCGCTACTAGCCCCATTTTATTTCGTTCATAATGGCCCAGAAACACTTCTTATTATTCAAACTGTGGTGATTAGCTTAGGGGCATTTGCGCTCTTCAAAATTGCGGGGAAAATTTTTGCAAAATCAAAATACTCACCATTATTATCGCTTGTTTTCTCAATTTCTTATCTTCTCTACGCTCCATTGCAGCGAGGAAATGTCTACGACTTTCATGCCGTTATGTTTGCAACAGCGTTCTTGCTTTGGATGTTCTATTTCTGGCTCGTTAAGAAATATCGTTATAGCTTTCTATTCTTTATTCTGAGTTTGATATCAAAAGAACAGGTAGCGTTAACTCTTATCTTTTTAGCGGTTTACGTTTTAGGGAAGAGGCGTGAGAAAAGAGATAAAACTTCTCGTTATTTTTCGTTTGCCGTAATAGTGACAAGTATTTTCTGGTTTGTTGCATCAATCTTTTTTATTGCTCCTTATTTTAGAGGTAGTCAGCACTTTGCCGTTGATCGGTACAAAGAATTCGGTAGTAGTCCTATAGAGATTATTACGGGTATCTTCACCAATCCCTATAGTTTACTCAGACGAATGATATCGAGAGAAAGCCTGCAATATCTTTTTTCGCTTTTGGGGCCAGTAGGTTTCCTCTCGCTTCTCTCCCCCCTCACGTTTCTTATCGCATTACCTGAACTCGCGATCAATCTTTTATCAAACAACAGGAATACGAGATTGATGATTTATCATTATGAAGCGGTAATAATACCCTTCATATTTATTTCGGCCATATACGGAGCAAAAAAGATAGTTGATTATTTTTCGGGTAACAAAAGAAAGCGAATCGTATTATTTTTGTCCGCGTGGATTCTTATTTTTTCTCTGGTATTTGTTTACTATAAAGGTCCTATTCCGCTCAAAAGAGGCGCGTTCATCCCTCCGTTTCCTTGGCCGGCAAAGGAATACAAAGACGTGGATCTTTGGGCTAAAACACTCCGCAATGAAGAGTTAAAAATCGCATCGACCGGACAACTTTCCCCTTACTTCACGTCCCGCAGATACTTTTATAATTTTTCATCCAACTATCATTTGGCAGACTATGTTTTGGTAAGATTAAATGAGATATACAACTATCCAGAAAAGAAAGAGCTCATACCAGTTTATGAAAGATTAAAACAAGACTCAAAATACAGCCCAATTTACAAACGAGAGAATTTTGAGGTTTATACTTCTCGCAAATGAAATTACGATCAGTATAAACTTCTCTAAGTTGATCTGCAAAATCAACTAAGAGCAGTATACAAAAAGACATGATCTCAATTATTATTCCTTTTTACAACGAAGAAAAGAACCTTTCAGCACTTTACACTGAGCTGACTCAAGCGATGCGCGATACGCAGAAAGAGTATGAAACCATTTTTGTCGATGACGGATCGACTTACGAAGGGACAAAAGTTGTCGAAGAACTATCCAAAAAGGATAACCATTAGATGCAGATCTGCAAGATGATCCTAAAGATGTAAAACCATTACTTGAGAAGATCGACGAAGGATACGATTTCGTCAACGGAAGAAGAATCGGGCGGGCCCACAACATAATCCTTAAAACGTATTCTTTTTTGGGGAATCAATTTGTCAAATTTTTCTCTGGATCGCCCTACAGCGATGTGAACTGCGGATTTAAAGCTTTCAAGAAATCTGTCCTGAAAGACATAGTTTTGTATGGCAATAACTTCCGTTTTTTGCCTCTTTGGATCTACTACAAAGGTTACAAAGTGACTGAGGTGAAAGTCTATAACCGACCTCGCCAGTACGGAGAGTCAAAGTTTGGCATGGGAAAGGTGATTATTGGACTCCTCGATACGATCATTGCTGTATTTCTTTATCGATTTTCTGAACGGCCGCTTCATTTCTTCGGGACGATCGGAGCATTGATTCTCCTGCCTGGTTTGGCAATTGCCGCCTATCTTACCTTTGAAAGGATATTTTTCGGCATTTTGCTCTACCGTCGTCCTGCTCTTCTTTATGCTGTACTTTTTATTATTGTCGGTTTACAAATTGTCATGACCGGAATACTCGGAGAACTCATTGTTTACTTAAACAAAAAAAATAGGCAAGTATGAATCCAGTCGTCGCATTAATAATTGCAAACGTAATATGGGGCGCCGCGTCGCCAATATTTAAGTTTTCTCTTGAAAACATTCCTCCGTTTACTCTTGCATTTATTCGCTTTTTTTTCGCCTCGCTTTTTTTTCTTCCTTTCTTAAGAGGGATACGTATGAGTATTTTGACTAAGCGGGAATGGCTAGAGTTATTTTTAGGCTCTTTTTTTGGAATCAGCGTCAACATTACTTTCTTTTTTTTAGGCCTGCAAAGAACCCAGAGTATCAATGCGCCGATCATTGCGTCTGCTGGGCCCGTGTTTCTCTTTTTCCTGTCCGTACTTTTTTTAGGTGAAAAAGCAAGACAGAAAGTGTTTATAGGAATGCTCGTTGCTCTTTTTGGTGTACTTACTATCATTCTCTCCCCTTTTTTTCTTGATGGAGAGGAAATTGTACTTGGAGAAGTGACGGGAAATATTTTTTTTGTTCTCGCTACGTTAGGAGCGGTGAGTCATGCTCTTTTTTACAAGAAGGTTTTGAAAAAAATGAACTCACTTCAAGTCACCGGAATAGGATTTATCATAGGATCATTAAGCTTTGTACCGTTTATGCTGGGAGAGCTGCAACAATGGTCATTTGCGGAGCTGAACATTAACGGGTGGACCGGAATTCTTTTTGGCGTTTTTCTATCCTCTGCTCTTGCGTATTTTTTATATAACTATGGTCTGTCAAAAATCGATGCCCAAGAAGTTGGGTTATTTACTTATATT
>JACPMD010000011.1 GCA_016186235.1 Candidatus Roizmanbacteria bacterium
AGGGTACAAGCTCTCATTTGGGTGGCAAATTAAAAACGCACTAAACATCGATACGGAAATAAAGACAATTCTCCTTAGATCAAGATATCGTGCAAAAAGAGCGGATAACAGAAAGAAAGTCTTTCTTATTTCAACAGACAAGTATTTAGAGGTATTGAATGATGTGGTTAGAATAGAAAGGATTGCCAAAAGTTATAGAGGTTCGACCGAAAGATATTTATTAAACGAGCTTAAATTAACCCACGCCAATCATAAAGTCGGAGACACAACCAGTATCTCTAAGGGTGAATTTGAATTTTTAGTCCATAGACTAAATCTTAGAACCAAGAGGAAAAAGGCGGATTTTGATAAATATTTAAATCCTGACGACAAATCCTCTTTGCAAAGTCTTTTTTCCTCGCTCTTAAAACACAACTATTTTGAGCCTGACTTTTTACGCAGACTGAATAACTATTTTATCAGGGAAAATTTGAAGGACATAATCGCTCTTGGGGAGAAAATATTGGGCTTGGGCGCTGGTAATCTTGCAACCGAAAAGGCCAAGCGAGTGATCAAACTTGTTACAAACGGAGAAAAATCAATCGGTAAATTAGAGGAGTTGTGGCAGGTCTATTTCGAAAATTATTTGTTATTTCTGATTTTTTCTTACAGAGAGATTTATTCCAAAGTTGAACTGAAAGACATCGAGGGGGATAAAAAATACCCCGATTTTATCGGTATAAACCATTACAATGGACTTGACGTAATAGAAATAAAAACTCACCTGAAACGTGCCCTAACCTACGACAAATCTCATAAAAATTTTGGATTTTCTGCAGAACTAAGTAAAGCAATAATCCAAACGATGAATTATATGGATGCCATTATTCACATGAGGTTTAAAAATAGACGGGAAAGAAAAAAAATAACTAACACTATCCATGATGAGATTGGCCGCGAATATTAAGCCAGAAAGACGGGAGGATTTAATAAGAGATTTTACAAAACTAAGAAACAGTTTACACAATATCGAGATACTAACATTTGATGAGGTGATAAATACAGCCAGTAATTATTTGGGAAATATTATCGGAGAAGCAGATTGATACCTGTTTAAACATAAGCCACTTAAAGAATGATAAATATACTTGAAAGACAATTTGATAGGTTGGCGAAGAAGATTAAAGAGAGGTCAAGTGCGCTTCTTAAGGGGCTTGGTACTTATTTCAAGCGCCTTCTTTTTCCTTTGTATCTTTTCCCTATAAAACTTGCCACCTACACCGCTTACTATCTGGTCAAATTTTTAATCAAATTTATATTTGCCTTCATCGGACTGATTTTTGAAACAATTATTTTTCCCTTCAAGAGTCTTAAAAACTTTTTGAAGTCAATCTTTATTTTGGGAATTTTTATATACCTCTTGGCTTCTGTTTTTGTGATAGCTGATTACTTAACGAATCAATACGGCTATATCGGTAAGTTTCTTTGTTCCTTTGGGGTAAGAGATAAAATGACAAGCTCGGTCGTTCGTGTTGTCGGCGGCTATTCGGAGGGCACGGGGTTTTTCATTGCTCCTAACCAAGTGATAACAAACTTCCATGTTATTGCCGATGAACCAAGCCCTAAAATAATTTTTCCTGATGGTAACTTCGTAACACCCGTAAAAATCCTCGGCAACAAAGACGTTGATTTGGCGATCTTGTTTACGGAAAAATCCCATAACGACCTTGTGTTACCACTGCCGGACAGAATTGCCTTTCGCGCGGACGAGCCGCTTATTGCCACCGGATACGCTCTAGGGACCGATTTAACCGGTAAGGCAACAACCCTTAAGGGAAGGTTCATTGACTTTAGAAAGTCCAAGCAAATGCCCATCGGCTACATCCAGACTGACATCAGCTTGGTCAAAGGCATGAGCGGCGGTCCCTTGGTTGACCAATGCGGGGCTGTTGTAGGGATAAACACAATAAGCCTTGCCGGATTATCTTTGTTTATCAATGCAGACTGGGCAAAAACGGTAGTACCTGATTTTACCGACCAGAATATAACTAAAATCGAGGTTGACCCTTCTGTTTCTCCGGAAGAAGCGGTCAAGGCTTTTTATACATATCTTAAGGCCCGCCGGATGCAGGACGGCTTTAATTTGTTAAGCGAGGAATATCTCAAAAAGACCAACTTCGAGGAATGGACAAACAGATTTACCGACATCTTGGACGTTGACGTTATCAAATCCGAGAAATTTGAAAATACCAACGATACCGCTTTCGTGAAGTTCTCGACCAAAAACTGGGTTGACGGGGAAGCGGAAATGCACTTTTACGAAGGCACTTGGCAAACAATCAAAGAAGACGGAGTTTATAAAATGCTCAAAAGTAAAATCTTAGAAGTCGAAAACCCCGGCTGGGATTGGTTTTATGAGTAAAATGCAGTATCTAAATGACGAACAATATTATATCGATCTTTACGACCTACATACAGTAAAAGAGTGTCTTCGTATTATCCAGTTCTGGCAAAAAGCCTACAAGGAAAAATCAAACGAAAAGGAAATTAAAGACCTTCCTCAAGAAGAAAAGGAAAAAGGATTTTCTCACTATCTCA
>JACPMD010000159.1 GCA_016186235.1 Candidatus Roizmanbacteria bacterium
ATTTCTCACCGGCCCAACATAGTTGGGATGTTCTAATGCCAAATGAGGTGATGGATGAAGAAGCGGTTAACCAAGCTGTAGCTATTAGAGGTCAAGCTAAAGGCACGCAAGAAATAAAAAGATTATTACATAATATGGGATTGATACAATCACCGTCAACTTTTAGACGTGAAGGAGGTATCGATCAAGAAAAGCGTACTATATTTAAACCAAGCGTAATTGTACTATGTGGCCCACCGCTGGTAGGAAAAACTACTTTGGCTCTAAAACTTGCGGATCTGTCTAATTTAGTTCCGCTGGATGTTGATCCTTTGAGAAATATTTTAGATCCATCGAGGCAAGGAGTAAACCTACGAAATAAGCAACCATATAAAGATAGAGAAAAACAGTTAGCCATGATGAAATCAGTTTTTACAAGATTATGTGAAATGGCCGAAGAAGATGCTATGTTGGGCTATCCGGTTATACTTTCAGGTGGTTTTGCAGCTTATACTCATGACCTTCTTCGTGAATTAAAGGTAAAGTTAGATCAGCGAAATTTACCTTTGCGAATTTTTAGATTGACATCGAATCGGGAGGAAATGTTAAGGAGGCTTGAAGAGAGAATAAAAGACCCTTACAGTCAGTCAGACATAAGAACAGAAGAAAATTTGGATTGGGCATTGACATTATTTGCTGACCCAGCTTCAACTCCTAATCTAGGTGTCCCTGTTAGCATGATAGATACATCGGATCCTGACTATGTAGAAAAGACTCTTGGGCAATTAGAAGATTTAAAAATCAAATAAATTTAATCTGTTAAAATAAATACCAATGAAAAATATTAAAGTTCATTCGGTCTTTCGCGATTATGAAGTTGAATTTATTGAGGATCTAAAGGGATTAGTTAAGACCCTAAACAAAAATTACAAAACCCATTATTTAGTCGATCAGGGAGTTTGGAAATTTTACAAAGCGAAATTGGAAGAAGTTAATAAAGGAAATTCTTTCTATCCGTTTGAAGCCGTTGAGTCGAAAAAGACGCTCGAGGAAGTTTTGAATTATGTCAAGTTTCTGCTGGAGAAAAAAGTCCAAAAAAAAGACGTTATCGTCGTTATCGGCGGCGGTCTGGTCCAGGATATTGGTTCATTTACAGCTCACGTTCTCAAAAGAGGAGTTGAATGGGTTTTTATACCTACCACCTTGTTGGCAATGGCCGACAGCTGCATAGGTTCAAAGTCCGGAATAAATGTCGGCAAATATAAAAATCAGGTTGGTTCGTTTCATCCGCCATCTTCTATCTATATTTATTCCGCTTTTTTAAAAACTTTACCCAGATTAATTATTCTCGACGGGATCGGCGAAATAATCAAACACGCCCTCTTAAAAGGCGGAAAAAGCTATCAAAGCATTAAAAATAATCTTAAATATCTCCCTAAAGATATAAAAAAATCGGAAAAAGTTATTTACGACAGCCTGTTAATTAAAAAAGAAATCGTCGAAGAGGATGAACTGGAAAAAAATATTCGCCGGCTGTTGAATTACGGCCATTCCTTCGGTCATGCCTTGGAGGGGTACACAAAAAATGCCACCCTCCACGGAGTGGCGGTGACGATCGGGATGGATATGGCCAATTACATATCGATGAAAAGGGGTTTTATCAGCCAAAAAGAATTTGCGGAAATATCCAAATTTTTGCGGGATTATATTCCTTATAAAGAATTCAAAATCGACGATTTAGATACGTATATGGAGTTTTTATCAAGAGACAAAAAAGTGATTGGTAATGAGTTAAATGCAATTTTGTGCAAAGGAATAGGGAAAATTAAAATAATCAAAGTAAAATTGAATGATCAACTAAAAAAAGAACTACAAAACTATCTTGCATACTTTAGTGAATAACCCCATTCCAATTTGCAACGAGTTCTTATTGACAAGACAAGTAAAATAAATATAATAGTGAATTAGTATGCCATATTCTGAGCGACCAACATTACTGCTTACGGGTGGTAGCCGGGGTCTCGGTCATGCGATCGGAGGTAAATTCGGAGCTGAGGGCTGGGAAATTATAGCGCCTCCTCGATTGAGACTGGAATTAAGCAGTCCAGCTGCTATACAAGATTACATTGAAACAGAAATCCAAAGATTCGGACCAATTGTAAACTCCTTTATTCATAGTGCCGGGATTAATCCAAGTGTTGCTAAGCTGACAGTGACTGAATTGGGAGTAAAATCGCCTGGAATAGACGTAGCTCTCAATGAGTTCGACCAAGTGGTACAAGTTAATGCAAGATCTTTTTTGCAATTAAGCATTGGTTTACTTCGAAGAAAACAAGAAATGGATACATTGAGTGGTTTGCGTATGTTGGCATTGTCATCATTGTTTGGCGGCGATATTACGCGAATAGGGAAAATGCCGTTCAGCGCCTCAAAAGCGATGCTTGAAAAGATCGTTAAGCAGTTAGCTGTTGAATGGGGTAGACATGGTGTGCTTGTCAATGCCATTGAGCCAGGGTTTTTCCCTACAGAAATGACCCAAATAAATTTGGGTGAGGAAAAAATTAGAATGATTGAAGCACAGACTCCACTTGGAAGGTTGGGTGAACCTCACGAACTAGCGAACGCAGCCTATTTCTTATGTTCACCGCAGAATACATTTATTACAGGAGTTGTGTTACCGGTAGATGGAGGATTCTTGGCGGGAGGAGGCTTAGGCGTCTTGGAAATGGCAAAGTAAGAACAATCTATTGCAAAAAGTAGATTAGTGCAGTAAAATCTGTTTCGAAATATGATTAAACTAAGCGACTACATTTTTGACTATCTTCATAAACAAGGCTTAACTCATATATTCCTTATTTCTGGCGGCGGTAATATTCATCTTATTGACTCGGTCGGTAAAAGTAAGTTGAAATACATTTGCAACCATCACGAACAAGCATGCGCAACTGCAGCTGAAGGATACGCAAGACTCCGTGGAGATTTTGGGGCGTGTTTAGTGACGACTGGACCAGGAGGGACAAATGCAATCACAGGAATGTTAGGATCATGGCATGATTCGATACCGATGTTAAACATTTCTGGGCAGGTAAGACGGGAAATTATGGGCG
>JACPMD010000012.1:0-4356 GCA_016186235.1 Candidatus Roizmanbacteria bacterium
AAATGCCGTAAAAAAAATTTGCTTTATACGTTACTAACCGAGCAAAGTTAAGTTTGAGCAACATCTTATAGGTAGCGAGATAGGCTTTCATACTACTGGCCGACGGCACTAAATTTCTTTATGCCGTTCCTCCAAAGCAATCTATATAACACTATAAATAGAATTAACCAAAATGCTTGGATAGCAATAACTTGTAAAAACTGGGGAAAGCTTAGCCTTCCCTGAACAGCAACGATGGGATAATAAATTATCCCGGCAAAAGGTGAATAAGCGGCAATTTTGGCGACCGTAGGATACATTAAATCAATAGGCATCAAATAGCCGCCCAGAATGATCATGATGACTTCATTGAGAAAAAAGAAACTCCTGATCTCAGTCATCCAGAAAGCGAGAATTCCTAGAATCATCTTATACGTAAACGAGAGCATATAAGCGAGAAAAATTACTACCAAACTTAGTAATAGATTAGGAAAAGTCAGATTTATATCTATTAAATGATTGAGTTTAAAAAAAATGATCAGAAACATTATCATTCCAAAGCTTCCTTGAATAATCCTCCACGGCAATTCTTCATAAAACTTTGCCCAATAGTAAGAATAGGGTTTGAGCAAATATTTCACTAAACCGCCTTTCTGAATATCGAGTTCCGAAATATCCTCTTCATGATGGGTAATAAGAGATGATCCTACGATAATAAGCATAAAGTAGTACGACGCCATGGCCGGAAATGTCCAACCGCCTTCTAGTACTTGCCTATCGCGAAAAGCTCCACTCCAAAATAAGGCAAATAATATCGGTTCGAAAAGCGAGACCAAAAACCAGACGAAAATCCTCGATTTAAATTCAAACACCTGTTCAAAATGGAGGCTAAAAATTGAAAGGATTCTCATGTCTTTTTGGTGATAAAAATGTGGCGGATGATTGTTTCTATATCTGGATCCTCGATATTCACGTCATCAACCGGAAAATCGTTTAAAATTTTTGCAGCGACTTTATGTGCGTTTTGAATCGGTATCGCTAACCTCACTTTGAGCGGTTCATAATCTTTGACCTCTCCAAATTTAGTTAATTTTTCACGCTCTACCGGTGTATCGAAGACGATTGTTAATAGTTTATTTTTAGTAAACTTTTTGATAATTTCAGCTAGACTGCCGTCAAAAAGAACTTTTCCGTGATCAATGATGATCACGCGTTTACATAGTTCTTCTACATCACCCATATAATGGCTTGTCAATATAATCGTTGCTTTAAAATCCTCATTGTATATTTTGATAAACTTGCGTAAATTCTTCTGCATTACAACGTCGAGTCCAATAGTGGGCTCGTCAAGAAAAAGCACCTTTGGCGAATGAATCAGAGCCGCGATAAGTTCGCA
This sequence comes from Candidatus Roizmanbacteria bacterium, assembly GCA_016186235.1. Classification (GTDB taxonomy): domain Bacteria; phylum Patescibacteriota; class Microgenomatia; order UBA1406; family GWC2-37-13; genus JACPMD01. Next base: position 1,376 of record JACPMD010000012.1, read on the forward strand.
TTTCATCCGTTGTCCCAGAGATAACTTTCGCACAGGTACGTTAAGAATATCTTTTACTTCAAGCAGGGCAGATAACTCATTAATGGTATTATTAAAAGAATTCTCTTCGATTTGGTAAATCTCTTTGTTAAGAAGAAATGAATCTATAGCCGGCAAGTCCCACCAAAGTTGATTTTTTTGTCCCATGACAAGAGATATTTGGCGTAAAAATTCGCTTTTTCGATCAAATGGTTTAAATCCTAGTACCGATACATTTCCGCTTGTCGGATAGAGTAATCCAGAGAGACATTTTAATGTAGTAGTTTTACCTGCCCCATTTGGACCGATAAATCCAACAAGCTCCCCTTCCTCTATTTCAAAGGAAATATTATCGACGGCTTTAGAATCGTAATGCTTTCTATAAAACAACGATTTGAGTGAACCTACAATCCCTGGCTCTTTTTGATAAACGCGAAAATATTTGGTAAGATGCTCTACAACAATCGTTTTCATACTGAAAAGTATAGCAGTTGTCCTCTTATTCAATGGTTAACATTAGAAGTCTACTCCGATTCAAACACGAAGCAGATACCGCAGGATACGAAAGTGAAAAGCCGAAACACATGAGGCAGGAAAAAGACGGTTCGACTACGATTTGGTATGAATCTGGCGACTGGAAGTTTCATGACAACTTTTTCGGAGGAGAACCCTACGGCGGAAGAACGGTGATCCATTATAAAAATAAACCAGTACACATGACTGTTTACTACGGCTGGGTCATTGAGTCGTTGAATCCAAACGAATTATATCCCTTTTTGCGAAAAGCGTTGCGTGCTGCAGAAAACAAACTGTTCAGAGGACCAAAGAAGTTTAAGGAAGGAGAATTTCTTTATCTGAATAAGTGGATGGGGAACATCAAAAAATTCTCTTCCTTTGAAAAAATTTACAAAGATGAAAAGCTCGTATACCAGGCGCGCTTTATGGGAGGATTGGTGGATCAACGAAGAGGGTATTAATTATTTCATTTCTTCTACTTTTTCTATTGTCTTCCGAATGATGTCAAAGGGAAATCCACGACGAACAAGAAACGCGGCTGCTTTTTCAAAGCGTTCCTTTTTTGATAACTCTTTAAAACGATGCCAGCGAGATTGTAAAACTTTTAAGGCAAGTTCTTCTTCTTGAAGCGGATGTTCTTCAAGATATGTATCAATAAGATCTTTGGAAACTCCATGTCTTAGAAGTTCACTTTTTATCACAAACTTCCCTTTCGGTTTTCCCGTACGTCGCTGTTCGACAAACCACTCGACAAATGCTTTGTCACTAATGAGTCCTTTTTCTTCGAGTTCTTTGATCGCCTGATCGGCGACATCACGAGAGAGATACCGTTTCTCAATTTTTTTGTATAAATAGTCTCGCAGTTCTTTTTTTGTCCGGGGTCGAAATTTGAGATAAAAGTAAGCGTAATTGAGAAGAATTTGGAGGTCTTCTTTTGACATCGACATAGTTACGATTTAGTTTTTCCCATCACTCTATCCATTACTTCTTTCGTCAGATGATGCTTGAGTTTCCCATTATTTGCTAATGCTTCTTTTACCTGCTACCTCCCCTGCCCCAAAAGTTTATCATCGAGTTTCAAGAATGCTCCGCTTTTGGTGATGACATTTGCCGCAATTGCCGCGTCTATAAGACCGTCTTCTTTATCAATCCCTGCTGCAGTAATGACTACTTCTGCTTCTTTAAATGGAGGCGCTACTTTATTTTTCACAATTTTGACTCGAATGCGTGCGCCGTATGCTTGGTTATTCTTTTTTAATGTCTCGATCTTTCGAACGTCGAGTCGGACCGATGAATAAAATTTAAGCGCGAGCCCTCCCGGAGTCGTTTCAGGATTTCCAAACATAATTCCGATTTTTAAACGGAGCTGGTTTGTGAATACAATGGTTGTTTTTGATTTTGAAACAACGCCGGTAAGTTTTCGCAGTGCCTGCGACATGAGTCGCGCCTGAAGACCCATCTGTGCTTCACCCATCTCGCCCTCGATTTCAGATCGAGGAACAAGAGCGGCAACTGAATCAATGACAACGAGGTCTACTCCGCCTGACCGAATCAATGCTTCTGCAATTTCGAGCGCTTGTTCTCCGGTATCTGGCTGGGAGATTAAAAGATCTTCAAGTTTTACTCCGATGATTTGCGCCCAGGTCGGGTCAAGCGCATGTTCTGCGTCGACAAAGGCTGCTACTCCTCCGGATCGTTGCGTTTCTGCAATGAGAGATAGACAAAGCGTCGTTTTTCCTGATGCTTCTGGTCCAAAAACTTCAATTATTCTTCCCTTGGGAATTCCCCCGACGCCTAAGGCGATATCAAGAGGGAGAATTCCCGTTTTTAACACCTCTACTTTAGCTGCTGGTCCTTCGCCTAGTCTCATGATCGAACCCCTGCCAAATTGTTTCTGTATTTGTTCTATCGCCAACGCGACTGCTTGGTGCTTTGCATCAAGTTTGGGTTGAGTTGCATCTCTTGTAGTTTTCATAGGTCAAGAAGTAAATTCGGCTCTATTCTATCACAAAATGTATATTAATGTGATGATAATTACTCCCCAAAGAAAAACCGTTACTATGAGTGGAATATCGGTGGTAATAACTTTCTCAGGTCGTTCTCCTTCGGCTTTTTCATATAATAGCTGTGCGTAGCGAGAGATGCCGTAAACCACCAAAGGGATTGTAATAATCATCCATTTTCTTGCCTCAAAATCAAACATGGGAAAAAGCTCGAGGATAAATTGGGAGACAGGCGTGAGCACATGCGGCAGCCGTTCGACGTAGGTATACGTTGCGTAAGCAAGGATCGTTGCCGCAGCAAACGTATAGGTCAAAAAATCAAGGAAGTGTTCTTTGTATTGATAAAGCGATTGACGAGTTTCTGATCCGTGAGCAACCAACTCGGCATGCCGTTTGACCCCACCCATAAAAAGCGAGATAAAAAAGATCGTTAAAATGAGCCAG
>JACPMD010000012.1:4395-9824 GCA_016186235.1 Candidatus Roizmanbacteria bacterium
AAAATGAGCCAGAAAGGAATATGAAATCCTGTCGCCACCTCTCCTGCAAATGTTCTCAAGATGAATGAAAATGAGATGCTGAAAATGTCAATCGCCGGAAACTTTTTGAGGTAAAGTGAATAAAAAAAGTGGAGAAGAATAAATACCAAGCTTAACAAGAAAAAAGGGATAGAAAAAAATAATGCCGCAATGAGCGATACTAAGGTAAGGATAAAAACAATAAACGTTGCTTCAGGTATGGAAATTTTTCCCGAGGCAATCGGTCTAAATTTTTTTAAGGGGTGTTTACGATCGTAGGAGTAATCGATGATGTCATTTAGTACATATGATGTGGAGGAGAGAAGACAAAAGATAAAAAATGCGAGAAGCGATCTAAAAAAAAGCTCTGCGTTGAAAAGGTTTCCTGAGAAAATAATTGCGGTGAAAACGACAAGATTTTTGATCCATTGGTTGACTCGAAGAGCCCGAAGAAGAACGAACACTCTCTCTTTTCTCATGTGATTGAATTATACACTATTGTATTGTATGATACTATCTTATGGCTCTAATGTTTGATCCTAAGACCTTCTCTAATGCTCCCTTCAACAAAAGGGTGGAAAAACCCTGGGGGTATGAAATTCTTTGGACTCCTCCAGATTTACCGTACACTGGAAAAATACTGCATGTTAAAGCTGGAAAAAGACTCTCATTACAAAGGCACGACAAAAAACAAGAAACTTGGTATATAGTAAATGGTCGTGCAAAAGTTATATGGGATAATCAAGAGGGAAAATTAATTGAAACTAAATTGCAATATGGCGACGGCTACACTTGTTCAATCGGACAACGCCATAGACTTATTGGCATCACAGATTGTGATATTGCTGAAGTATCAACGCCAGAAATTGGAGTCACCGAACGACTTGAAGATGATTATAGACGTCCTGACGAAACAGAAGAGATGAGAAAACAGGAAAATCGGGGTTGGAATCCTAAATAAAAAATCTAGTATTATTACTTTTATTACCTATGAAAATAGACTTTACCTTTGTTCCCAAACATTACGCTCCTCGCCCTCACGAAAAGATGAAAGAAGTATTAATGGATCCTACCGGGAATGGCCCGTCGATTCATTATTACATGATCCGGGGCGGTGTCAAGCAAAGAAATATAACAGTTTGGGAACCCGGCACGATAAGTGGAGAGTATATTAAAACGTATGGTCATTACCATGTTGGCGATTTGGATGAAACCTATTGGATTATTTTTGGTCAAGGAGTAGCTCTCCAGCAAAAATTGGCTGTCGACGAAAAAGGAAATATGATTCCAGATATAGTCGAGGAGTTCAAAGCAAAGAAAGTAAAACAAGGAGATAGTGTGTATATGCCATCAGGGTATGGTCATCTTGTTGCGAATGTTGGAATAACATATTTTGTTACTGCAGATGATAGTCCGGTTAATTTTGATGAAAAAAATGCGGTGAGCCTCCCTGGACATGCAGACTATGAGCCTGTAAAAAAGATGCAAGGATTTGCATACTATGTAGTTGAGTCTAATGGTAAGCCTGCATTAGTAAAAAATAAACGATATAAAGAAGTCAGGAAAGAAGATTTTGGAGGACTTCCAGTAATCGAGGGTGTATAAAAAACTAAAGTTTATATCCAATTTTTCTCAAGAATTCTTTCCTTTCCTTCTCGCCTTTTTCATTTTCAACTCCTGTAGGCGATCCGCCATCAACGACTCCTAAAATTCCTCTTCCCTGTTTCGTTTGCGCGACGATAACTTCTGTAGAGTTTGCTGTTGCGCAAAAAATTGTTATTACCTCTGAGATATTTTTGATTCTATTTAAGACATTTATCGGAAAGGCATTTTTGAGAAAGATAAAAAGTGAGTGGCCGCATCCAACTGCCTTTGCATTTTTAGTTGCAAGTTTAATCATCTCTTCATCAGTCCCTGAAGTTCTGATTTTTCTTGGCCCCGAAGACTCACAAAATGAGAGGCCAAACTGTATCCCAGGTACAGCCTCAACCAATGTCTCATATACATCCTCTACTGTTTTTATAAAGTGAGATTGAGCAAGGATAAAATTGACCTCTGCGGGTTTTTTGATTTTGACTGAAATAATTTTCATGGCGATATTTTACTTCTTTTTTAAATATTTTTCAAAAATTTCTTCGAACGGTTCTTCTCTGAGGATTTTTTGCATTAAATGTTCCCCTACGCCGAAAAAAAAATTTCGCAGCCATCCCACGTGTTCGAAGCCTAAAGACTTATAAAACTCAACTAATCTTTTATTCATCGTATACAGGTATGTATGATGAAATTTGTGGCGCAGCGCCCATTCCTCTGCTTTAGTAATAAGTGAAGACGCTATCCCCTTTCTTCTAAAGTCTTTATCTACAATTAACCAAATATACTCAAGTACCCCTCCGCTATGTCCATACATCATAAATAATCCAACAAGCTTTCCTTTATGGAATATACCGAGAACACAATTCTTTCTCTTCTTCATAAACGCTACAAAATATTTCTTATTGAACATCCTACGATATACCTTCGCCACAGTGGGTTGAAATTCCTCGAAATCTTCTTCTAAGGATGTGTTAAAGAGACTAAGAAGTTGCGGCAGATCTTTCAACGTAAGCCTACGGATTTTAAATCTCATAGAGTTTATGAAGAATGGGCCTTGATAAATCTTTCTACGTCTTCCTGGACGTTATGAATTCTTTTGGCTTTTTTAAGAATGATGTCTCGCCATTTCTTTGCGCCGTCAAGCACTGACTTTCTGCTGTCCAAAACAAATTCTTTCATATGCTTCTTTTGATCATAGAGAATAGTACAGACATAGTCTTCATCCCATATGCCGAAATCTGGTTCTCTACCATATTTACTAATCTCTCTGAGCATACAAAGATAGACATTTATTCCTCCCTCTATATCAAGTCCCATCTGCTCGAGGAGTTTTTTTCTTTTGAGATCAGACATTTGCTCGACCAGAAACACTCTCGTTAAATATTTAAGACGCTTAGCGGCTTTTCTTCCATCTTCAAAATAGACATCACGAGGATTAAAATCTTTCATTCCGCTTAAGAATGTTGCAAAACCGCTTTCTTTAAGATTTTGAAAATGAAATCGGCCTTCTTCGGAGAGACTTTCTGGCCGAAGATGTATCGTCATTTTATAACCACTCCTTAAATAATCTGAAGAGTGCTTCTCGTCGTGATGAGCCAAATATTTTTGGTATAAGCTCAGATCGAGTCTTGTCGTACAAAGGTCAAAAACCAAAGGGAACTCATTAAGGTTCACCTCGCTGTTCATATGCCCTGCTTTCCGAACAAGGATAAGTGAAGAGTCAAGAGACTTAGCAAAAAGTATCGATTGATTTTTATTGACATATGGATCGCTATCAGAGTACAAAACATACGATGTTGAAATACATTTCTTGAGTTTCCCAAAGTCAAAATCGGTTCTGTAAAAACTTTTATTCACAAGGTCGATTTGCCAAACCTTAGGTGGATTAACAAAAAAAGGGCTGACAAAAATTGCACAATCAAGCGTAAGATTAAATCGTTCTACGACATGCAAGATAAACAACGGGCCAATTGAATGGCCAATAAAGCAGAGTTTATTGCCTTTCTTAAGTTGGGGAAGAACTTTTTTTTGAAAAAAAGCAAGCCAATTCTCTAGGGTCTGCTTTTTTGGAATTGCTGACTTACCGGCCGCAGTAAATTTATTCCAATCCTCTATAGGAAACTGAGGAGCGATTACTGTTTGTCCTAATTTCTCCAATCTTTCCTTTAATTGCGGGAGCCAATTGCCTTCGGGGCTCCCGAAAGATCCGTGAAAAATCACGAACTGCATGAGGTAATTATACCATTCCGGCGACTTCTCTTCCTAATCTTACTGCGTAATTAGTCCCCCGATCATATGGGTACGTCATATCGAGATTTGCAACATAGAAGTTTTTTAGAGGCGACTGAAAATTTGGTTTGTTTTGCAAGAAGTCTTTATCAAAAATTGGTTGGGCAAAAGGACCGATGAAGTGATGATAATTGAAGATGTGGAGATTATGGGGGCTAATCTTTTTCAAGTGGGGCGCGCAAAAATCTAGTACCTGTTTCTGATTCATTTTGATTAGTGGATCGTCGCGATCGACATACCACCCGACATATGCGATATGTTTTCCACCGTAGTGGCTCTTATCAATGAAATTAGTATGCTGGGCAACAATCATCAGAGGAAGTTTTGGGGCGCAAACGTTGAGCCAATAGGTTTTTGCAAGTATCGGGTCTTTTGTCTCTAAAATGAGCACAACCGCATGGAGATATTTTAATTTTTTAAATCGATCAAGGTATGAGGAGGCGAAAAGTGACGTAGTTATTTTACCCATAATCGCTGTCGGAAGGGTTGAAATTACAACGTCGAAGTGTTCTTCTTGCATTTTTTGTTTTGCATCTGCATAGGTAATTATAAATCCGTTATTACCCTTCTCTATCGACTTTACTTCAAATCCTTTGTTGAGAATCACCCCGAGTTTTTTATTTTTTTCCTCGACAACGTTAATAAATGTTTGAAAGCCGCCTTCGATATATCCGAGTTTCTTTGCCCTTTTTTTAATTCTTGCCCAGATAAAAGAGGTGAGAACATTCTCCGCATATTTTCCGAACTTTTTCCGAAAAAGGTCTTGCCAAAATATTTTCCAAACTTGCTCCCCCATTGCTCTTGAGAGGAACTCCTTCGCGGTATATTTTTCATAGAGCGATAAGAAAGGTGAAGCTTTTAAAAAAGCGATTACGAGTCCTGTCCTTATTTTTTGCGGGAAAGAGAGAAGGGGAAACTTTAGAAAATCTTGCGGAGTATCTACGGGAAAAGTGCGGTAATTATTATCTACCTCGTAGAGCGAATCGGTGCTTGTTTCTTTAAAAAAAATGTCTTCAAATCCTACGTCTTTGGCAAAATTCAGAATATCATCTTCGCTGTCTAAAAGATGATGATATGCTCTTTCCAAATACCAATCCCAACCCTCTCCTTTAAACCCGACCGCGAGCCCGCCTAAAACTTTTTCTTTTTCAAATAAGGTTACTTTGTGATCTTTTTTTGCAAGATAATATGAAGAGGTCAACCCTGTAAATCCTCCGCCAAGAATTGCAACTCGCATAAGGTACTATAATTTATCTGGTTAAGCCAGATAAATTTCAAGAATTACAATTATTAACCTTAAAATGCTGCGAACCTAGTATGAATGGTTCGCAGATTCTTATTATATGGGAAAACGTATTGAGTTTTAGATCAAATTGAGCTATACTTATTTCATATGAAAACTGATCCTTACATCCTTTTACAAAAAAAGTATGGCGGGAAATGGGTAGCCACCGATAAAAAAGGCATTAAGGTATACGCCTTTGGCAAAACATTTAATGAAATGTACGATATGTTTGAGAAAAAAAAAG
>JACPMD010000014.1 GCA_016186235.1 Candidatus Roizmanbacteria bacterium
GCGGTTTTCCTCCATCGACAATAATCAAGTCAGGCCTTTCCCACTGGTTTTTTAGCCTTCGAAAGAGAACTTCCTGCAACATTTCAAAGTCGGACGAGGCTTTCTCATTCCTAATTTTGAATCTGCGATACTGACTCTTTGCCATTAGTCCATCAACGCATACAACCATTGAAGCGGTGGAGTTAGTCCACGCTAAATTGCTTACATCATAACATTCGATTCTGCGGAGACTCTTAATGAGGGTAAAGTGCTTATTTAAAAATTCCAAAAGGCTTTTCAGACTTTTCTCTGATTGATTATAACTTGTAGTAATATCCGAGATAAAAAGCCTCTGATGTACGAGTTGCTCAAAACTTATAATCCTGTTTCTTAATGAAATCGCATCTTCATAAAAACCTTTTTGGCTTAATTCCTTCAATTCTTTGTAGAGATTTTTAAGGACAAGGTCTGTATGTCCTCTTAAGACTTCTTTGACCTGACCAATACTTTTTCGGTAATTTTTTTTTAATTCCTTTCTTCTTGTTTCATTCCTTAAGTGTGCAATTTCATTGGGACATGGATCGCAGAGGCCTATTTTTGAATAGAAACAAGCCTTCTTGGAAAGTTTTTTCTGTGTACAAAAATGTATCATCTTACGAATCTCTTTTAATACGAGGCTTGTCGTTCGCGTCGAAGGAAACGGTCCGAAATACACCGATTTTCCATCATTTTCTTTTCTTGAAACCAAAACTTTTGGATATTCTTCTGCTAGCGAAATTTTTATATAGAGATAACTTTTATCATCTTGCCAACGTAGGTTATATTTTGGACGCTCTTTTTGTATAAGTTGAGACTCTAAGAGAAGCGCCTTAAAATCAGAGTCCGTGACGACATATTGAATTTCTGAAGAATTATCTATAATGGCTTTTTCCTTTGGATCTAATACTGCATTTTCTAGATGCGAGAGAAGTCGAGTTTTAAGATTTACGGACTTCCCTATATAAAGTATGTTTGACTCGCTGCGAAAGATGTAGATGCCATAAGCGTTTGGAACCGCTTTTATGGATTTTTTATTAACACCAATCGAAATCATGCGTTTCATAAGAATCACATTTTACCATTAGGAAGTCTGATTCGTGGAAAAACTCTTTTCAAAAGAAGCTTCACGAGTATAAAGAAGGAAGAAGTGATTATGCTTACATAGCCAATCTTGAGGGCGAGTGAATAGTAATAGGGAATGATGGTAAATTGTATTTTTTTTGAAGACCGATTATTAATAAACACCTCTATAAATGAGCTCGCTTTCTTTCCCTTCGCCCGCGGGGAGAATTGAAAGACTAGTTCCTTAGACTCCATCGGCGCTAAGGAAAGAATAGACTGAGAAGGAGAAGCAATCTTCAAATCATTACTCTTTACTGAAATAGTTGTATTCCAAGCAAACACTGTTCCATCATTCGTTACAGTAATTTTTGCACTAAGAATCTGATTGTCTTCAATAGTTTTAGGAATATTCAGCTCAGAGGTTTTAAGCGAAACTTTTTCCTTGGGTTTGATCAAGCTCGCACGAATAGAAACGTCACGAGAGTCTTCTACTTTGTAGCTCCCTGCTGGGAGGGGGTATTCTGGATCTTCGCCGTGAATAGCAAATGCGATATGGTTTAGGTCAAGACTGGAAAAGTAGTCGATTCCTGAGGTATTTTCCCACGTCGGATCGACTGGAATCCAGACTTTTTTTACTGAGTCATAGTATTCTGGCCATGAGTGCAGAATGTCAGAAAGCAGAGATAGCGGTCGAATCTGTGGATCTTGGGAAAATCCATACCCTTCTATTTCTCTTGCCCGGATACCTTTCGCACGAGCGAGCGCGATAAAGAGGTCAGTAAATTCCATGCAAACAGCATTTGTTGGCTTTTTAAGAACACGACTCGCTCCGAGCCTTTCGTTTTCTGTTTTAATTTTTTGGTAATCATAAGTAAGCGCTTTAGAAACAAAATAGTAGATATCATCAACAGAATTTAGTTTATCTGCATAGGTTTTTCTATCAGTTTCGCTTAAGTTCCAATACTTACTTTCAGAGAGGAGATATTCTTCTTGAGAATCGTTTACTTGAGCTACTATTGAAATGAGCTCTTCTCGAGGGCGCGCAAATGTTTCGATTATTCCCTCGAAGACTACCGTTTTTGCTTCCTTTGGATTCAAAGCATATCGTGCCAAAAAGTTCCCATCGCGGTCTATATAAGTTTTTTGTGGCTTAACGGATAATGAGTTTACATATACTTTTTGATAGAGACTGTCGGGCGGAAGTGCGATATCGGTATAAACCGGCACTACCTTTGTATTTTTAAGATTATAGGTTAATTCAGTTTCGTAATATTGAGAATCGCCGAACACCGCATAGACTGTTTTACTGGGAGGATTTTCCCAGATAATCTGATTTCCTCGGATAGTCGAAGGTTTTGGTTTCGCAATGGATATTTTTTTATCAGAATTTTGTGGCAGATTAACAATGAGTTTATAGTTGGTATTTTCTCTATTTTCAATGAGCGGTAGAATTACCTCCCAGACGTTTCCATTGACTTTGAACAAGTTGTCTTGTAAAAATTCGAGATAAAAATTGTTAATACTATTTTTCCCTACGTCTGGATTGGTAAAGGAAAGAGTAATCGAGGTAAATTCGTTGGTATTTACAACGTTAGGCGAAATTTGACCGCTATCATCATATGCTCGCACGTCGCGAATGGAAAAAGTCTTAGGGAAACTAAGCGAAAATTCTTTTACGTATAGGTCTGAACGGAGATGAGTTATTTGAATACTAAATTTGACCTTAGATGATATATTTTGGTCAGTTACATCGAGAAAATATTCGACCTGATAGTCATTTTTGAAATCTTGTGCTCTTACATCTACTGGAAAAATAAGTACTATAGTAACAAGTAATAAGACTAACAAACTTCTAAAAAAAAGAAGCATAGAATATATTTTACAGCTTACATTATTTTATTAAGGTATTGTCCCGTGTAAGATTTTTTTTCGTCTAATATTCTTTGAAGTGAACCCTGATATACTACCGCGCCACCTTCTTCTCCTCCCTCGGGTCCAAGGTCAATAATGTATTGACAATTCTTAATAACATCAAGGTTATGTTCGATCACAACCACGGTGTTTCCTCTAGACACAAGTTCATGGAGCGTTTGTAATAGTTTTTCGATGTCATAGAAATGTAACCCGGTGGTGGGCTCGTCGAGAATATAAAGCGTTCTACCGGTTTCCCTTCGAGACAATTCATTCGCCAACTTAATGCGTTGAGCCTCGCCTCCGGAAAACGTGGGCGCTGGTTGGCCAAGTTCAATGTAGCCGAGGCCAACATTTCGTAAAAAGAGAAGCTTGCGGTGGATGAAAAGGTGATTACTAAAAAAGTCTAACGCTTCTTCAACTGTCATCTTCAGAATTTCGTAAATATTTTTACCTTTATATTTCACTTCAAGTGTTTCCTTGTTGTATCTTTTCGCTTCGCATACGTCGCAGGTGACGTACACGTCTGGGAGAAACTGCATTTCAATTCGGATGACGCCTGCGCCCTGACACTTTTCGCAGCGGCCGCCTTTTACATTAAAGGAAAACCTCCCTTTTTTGAACCCTTTGACTTTCGCTTCTATCGTTTGCGCAAAGATTTCTCGAATGTCGTCAAAGAAACCGACGTAGGTCGAAGGATTCGATCGAGGAGTTCGACAGATAGGCGATTGGTCCACGAGGTAGGTCCGATCAAGATATTGATATCCCTCGAGTTTCTCAAACGTACCTATATGTTCTTGCATGTAGCCGTCGATGTAGTATTTTAATGCGTTATAGAGCGTCTCAACAACAAGCGTTGATTTTCCCGAACCTGATACTCCTGTAACCGCAATGAGATTGCCGAGAGGAATTCGAACAGAAATATTTTTTAAGTTGAATTGCTTTGCTCCTTTTAAGATGACTGCGCCCTTGTTTTCTGAGATAGGTTTTGATTGGAGTCTGATAATTTTTCTCCTCGAGAGAAATTGCCCGGTGAGAGAAGACGATGAATGCTTCATCTGTTTCACAGTACCGGTAAAGGTGATTTTGCCGCCTTTTTTTCCTGCTTTTGGCCCGAGTTCAATTAAATAATCTGACGACTCCATTGTTTCTTTATCATGCTCGACAACGATCACGGTATTTCCCAGATTCTTCAGATTCTGAAGCGTGACAATTAAAGCTGAAACATCACGAGGATGCAACCCAATCGATGGTTCGTCTAGGACATAGAGAACGCCAGTAAGACCAGTTCCAATCTGGGAAGCCAGGCGTATGCGCTGGAGCTCCCCGCCTGAAAGCGTTTTTGCTTGCCTCGAGATAGTTAGATACGCCAGTCCGACGTTCTTGAGAAACGAGAGTCGAATAATAATTTCCTTCAAAATAGACTTTGCAATGATTGTTTCATATGCGTTTAAATTCTTTGGTAAACCTACCCTAAAGTATTGGATGAGGTCATTTACAGACAAATCTGCCATTTCTGAAATGTTTATTTTATCTACCGTTATCGAGAGGACCTCTGGTTTTAGTTTTTTACCTCTACACTTTTCACAGAGTTCCTCTCTCATATATCTTGAAATTTCCATTCCAAGGGCTTCGCTTGTATTGTCAAAATATCTTCTTTCAAGTTCCTTTATGAGGCCGTCGAATTTTTCATAAATAACAGTATGACGTCCATAACGATTTGTGCCTGACACTCTGTAAATCTTATCAGTTCCATGAAGGAGGATATTGACGTCAGATTTATCGAGTTCTCCTATTGGTTTTTCAAGATCTATCGCTTCTTCGTAAGCAACTTGCTTTAAGAGTCTCGTATACCAGGTTTCATTAAAAAAGAACTTTGTAAAAGGCACAATTCCTCCTTCATTGATACTTAAACCATAGTTAAAAATAGCATCTGGACTTACTTTATATACGGTTCCAATACCTTTGCATTTTTCACAGGCTCCAAGGGGAGAATTGAAGGAAAACATGCGAGGCTCAATCTCCGGAAGAGAAAGGCCACAGTTAGGGCAGGAAAACTTCTCAGAAAAAAGTTTTTCTTTTTGCTGTGTCTTTAGAACAACAAGGCCGTCAGAGAGATTGACGCTTTGCTCGACGGCATTAGTCATTCTTGATCTGAGGTTTGAAAAAAATACTCCGTTTTTTAGATCCTTATTTGCTGCAGAGAATGAATCCACTAGAACATCAATATCGTGTTTGTTTGTTTTGATCAAATTGATACCCTCTTTTATTTCGAGACAAATCTTTAAATTCTCCTTTTTTTTGCCGCACCACAGGAGAAAAAAGGCTAAACATGTGAGGTTTGATTGTGTCGGTTTTTAGCTGAGATTGAATAATATCAAGCATTTTTTGTGTTATTTCGTCGACAGAAAGCTTAGTGATTTCTGTCCCGCAGTTGGGGCAGTGCGGGTGACCGACTCTTGCATAAAGCAGTCGAAGGTAATCATATACTTCGGTTATGGTCCCGACGGTAGAGCGTGGGTTGTGAGATACAGTTTTTTGGTCGATTGATATCGAAGGCGAGAGTCCTTCAATAGAGTCAACGTCGGGTTTATCCATCACGCCGAGGAACTGTCTCGCATATGCAGAGAGAGATTCGACGTACCGTCTTTGACCTTCTGCGTAGATTGTATCAAACGCCAGTGAGGATTTTCCCGAACCTGAGACGCCCGTAATGACGACAAAATTATTTTTTGGGATGTCGAGGTTGATATTTTTTAGATTGTGCTGGCGAGCTCCTCGAATTTTAATAAAATCTTGCATGTTTTTGTTGTATGACTAAACTTGGTCGGTTTTTAACTGTCTAATTTTGTCTCTAATTTTTATCGCGAGCTCAAAATTCATGTCGTCTGCCTGTTTTTTCATTTCTTTTTCCAGCTTTTTAACGACTTTTTTTCTGTCGTATGGTGTCAATGACTCATTTTGGATTTTGCTGAGTGCATCGTCATCGTAGGAAACGTCAGTTCTCTCAAAGAATAAGAATTCTTCCTTACGATCAATGATTTTTTCCCTCAAAGGTTTATAAACGGTCTGAGGCGTAATGCCATATTCTTCGTTATATTTTCTTTGGTAGAGACGACGCCTTTCGATTTCTTCTATTGCCTGCTTTATCGAACGGGTGATGGTGTCTGCATAGATTATTACTTCCCCAGAAATATTTCGTGCCGCCCTTCCCATCGTTTGAATGAGCGATGTTTTAGAACGCAGGAATCCCTCTTTATCAGCATCCAAAATTGCCACAAGAGAAACTTCTGGAAGGTCAAGCCCTTCCCTCAAAAGATTGACGCCAATAAGCACATCAAATTCGTTTTTACGAAGGTTCTCGAGGACATCCGAGCGTTCGAGCGTTTGGATATCTGAATGTAAGTACGAGGCCCTCATTTTCTTTTCTTTTAAGTATTCTGTCAAATCTTCTGCCGTTTTTTTTGTAAGCGTTGTCACAAGAATTTTTTGATTCATTTTCGCTCGCCAGTCAATTTCCGTAACTAAGTCCGCAATCTCGTCTTTAGCCGGTCTGACAATGATTTTTGGATCAATGATTCCTGTGGGTCTCACTAACTGTTCAACGATGCCATCATGTGGTGCGTGTTTGGCATTCGATGCCAATTTTATCTCATTTTTTGCTTGTTCTTTTTCCCATTCATTTGGTGTAGCCGAAGCGTAGATGAGGTGCCGTGGTATTTTATAGAATTCGTCAAATTTAAGCGGACGGTTATCGAACGCAGCTCTCAGTCGAAAACCGAATTCTATTAAAATTTTCTTTCTGGAAAAATCGCCGTTATACATACCGCGGAGTTGGGGAACGGTCATGTGAGATTCGTCAATAAAGACCAAAAAATTATCCCCATATGCCTCTTTAAAGTAATCGAGAAGAGAGTAGGGTGGATCGCCTGGCATTCTTCCATCGAAATAGCGCGAATAATTTTCTATTCCGTTTACATACCCGACTTCTCTAATCATTTCCAAGTCGTAATTTACTCGGCGTATCAATCGCTCTGCCTCACTATTTTTCCCTAGGCGCTTTAGTTCCTCCGATTCAATTTTGAGGTCTCTGCGTATGTGATCTTCAACCGACTTG
>JACPMD010000045.1 GCA_016186235.1 Candidatus Roizmanbacteria bacterium
GATTCATACCGCTACCATTGTAACATCTTCTTGACCCTTAGTAAAGAGTAGTATATAATTCATTCACATGTTATTTTTCCTTTTCTCGCCTAAAGGCGGGGTTAACTCGGGAAAAAGAGATATCATTTAGACCGGATTGGAGAATGATTCGGGAGCCCCAATCTGGGGCTCTTTTTTTGTTTAAAAATATATGGTCGGCTTTATCTTAGGCGAAAAATCAGAACAATCACAAACATTTACACAAGAAGGAGAGAGGATTCCTACGACACTCATTAAAACGACTCCATGCTACCTCGTTGATATTAAATGGCCTAAAAAGCACGGCTATTTCTCAGTCATGCTCGGATTTGGCCAAGCGAGGAATATTAAAAAGCCAAGCATGGGACAATTAGCGAAAGCGGGGATAAAAACCCCGCTTCGTTTTTTTAGGGAATTCCGGCTTGATAAATTGCAAAATAAGATAAAGTTCGTCGAAGAAGGAAAGAAAAGTCTAGTCATCGGGGAAAAGAAAATTCACATAGGCGAGGAATTAAAGCCGAGCGCTTTCTTTAAAAAAGGAGAACTTGTTGACGTTTCGGGTACTTCAAAAGGGAAAGGATTCCAGGGCGTTGTGAAAAGACATGGATTTGCTGGCGGTCCAAGAACTCATGGACAATCAGATAGAGAACGAGCTCCCGGTGCTATTGGTCAAACCACTACACCTGGAAGAGTCTTCAAGGGGAAAAGAATGGCGGGTAGAATGGGAAACAAAAAAGTAATGGTGAAGAAATTGCAAGTTGTTGATGTCAAGGAAGATGGATTAGTGATAAAAGGAGTTGTGCCAGGTGCAAGAGGAGGATTACTTAAGGTAATGAAGCACGAGTAATATTTTTACTATGCCTAAAACTAAAAAAATAGAAAAACAAACTGCCGAAAAGAAGAGTACACAGAAGAAATCAACAAAAGTAAAATCAGACCAGCGGAATGATTTATTGATACCGGTATACGACCCGAGTGGTTCACAAAAGGGCACTGTAGAGTTTCCAAAAGAACTTTTTGTAGCCGATGTGAATCCAAAACTCTTAGCTCAATACGTTAGAGTTTATCTAACTAATCAAAGACAAGGAACTGCTTCTACCAAAACAAGAAGCGAGGTAAAGGGCTCGACGCGAAAAATATACAGACAGAAAGGGACGGGAAGAGCTCGCCATGGAGACATCAAAGCTCCAATATTTGTTGGCGGAGGAGTGGCAAACACTTTTTTCTGGGCGGAAGGGTTCAAAGTAGGGAAATCTCTTAAAGATAGAAAATATTTGAAAATGTCGCAGAAATTGTTGAAGAATAAAAAACAGATTCGTAAAGCATTTTTATATTCGTTGTCTTCAAAGCTAAAAGAAAAAGGAATAGTTGGCCTCAGTAATCTTTTTAAAGATATCGAACCAAAAACAAAAAACTTTTACCAATTTTTGAAATCATTAGATTTAACTAAGGAAAAAATCCTTTTGGTATTTCCTAAGTTGGAAAAGGAGAATGTAGTAAGAGCCGCCAGAAATTTGCCAAATGTTGAAATCACTTCTGACTCGTCACTCAACGCTTATATCATTCTGAAAAACAACAAGCTATTTTTATTTGAGGATTCTTTAAAAATGATGGCGAAACAATCTCATGGAAATTAACAAAGTTTTAATAAGACCAATCATAACCGAAAAGGCGACAAATTTGTCAAAAGGACAAGTTTATTCCTTTGAAGTACATAGAGACGCAAATAAATTCCAGGTGAAAAAAGCCCTCGAACAGCTTTACAAAGTAAAAGTTGGAAGGGTAAATGTGACTGTTAGAAAAGGTAAAAAAAGGAGAGTAGGAAAAAGAATGACATCGAAGGAGTTACCAGATAAAAAAATAGCCTTCGTGTCGCTGAGAGAGGGAAAAATTGATCTATTTCCACAAACATGAATAAAACTTTAATTCCAACAACAAACCACCCAAAAAAAAGTCTCACTGTAATCCTGAAAAAACACTCGGGAAGAGATTCTTCTGGCCAAGTGAGCGTACGACATCAAGGAGCACGACATAAGCGTTTCTATAGATTTATAGATTTTAAACGGGACAAAAGAAGCTCAGAAGGAAAAGTTATAGGGATAGAGTATGACCCAAATCGTAATGTTCCAATTGCGCTCATCCAATATCCGGATGGAGATAAGAGATATATTTTGCAACCGAAGGATCTCAAGGTGGGGGGTACCGTAGTTGCGAGCGAAAAAGCCGAAATTAAGCCAGGAAATGCACTGCCGCTTAAAAACATACCCTTAGGGATCCAAGTACATAATGTCGAGCTTTATCCAGGGAAGGGTGGTCAACTTCTTCGCGGCGCAGGTACCTACGCAGTTCTTGTAGCGAAGGAGGACAAGTACGTTCAGTTAAAACTTCCCTCAGGAGAAACTCGTCGCTTTTTTGCCGATAGTTATGCAACCGTGGGACAATTGGGGAACGTTGGACACAAAGAAGAGATAATCGGAAAAGCCGGAAGAAAAATTCATATGGGTATCCGGCCAACAGTTCGAGGTACCGCTCAGAATCCCCGAAGCCATCCTCATGGTGGAGGAGAGGGAAGATCTGGAGAAGGCATGCATCCTAAGACGCCCTGGGGCAAACCGGCACGTGGAAAGAAGACGAGGAAGAGAAATAAATGGAGTAACGTATTAATCGTTCAGCCAAGGAAAAAGTAAGAATATGGAATCATTAACCTATATAAAAAACGTACAAATAACACCAAAAAAACTGAGATTCATTATCGCAGATGTAAGGAGAATGAAACCGTCTGAAGCGCTTGATTATCTTTTTTATACTCCAAAAGAAAGCGCTATTCTTTTACGAAAGGCAATCCAATCTGCAATAAGCAGCGCAAAGAATGCTTTGAAAATCGACGAAAGACTTCTTCGTTTTAAACTCTTAACCATAGAAGAAGGGCAGAAATTAAAACGTTTCAATCCAGGCGGACGAGGAACGGTAAAACCGTATATCAAGAGATTTTCTCATATCAAGATTATTCTCGAGGGAGAAAGACCATCAGAAAAAAAAGCACCAGCGAAGGTTGAAGCAAAAGCGAAGCCAGAAGTTAAAGAGAGAAAGATACAAGTTAAAGAAAAAAAGGCATAACATGGGTCAAAAAGTTCATCCAAAAGGTTTGCGTCTTGGAGTCTTATATAACTGGGATTCCCGCTGGTTTTTTTCGAATAAAAAAGCATATAGAGAAGCGCTCCTGAGCGATGTGAAGATACGCGACATGCTCATGAAAAAACTGAGTTATACAGCGGTTAAGCGCGCAATCAATAAGATTACCTTGATTATTTACTCGGTAAAACCTGGAATGATTATTGGAAGAGGAGGAAAAGGATTAGAAGACGTGAGAAACTTTATTTCAATGTATTTAAAAATCGGGAAAAAAGGCAAAAACTTACCTGTAGGTCGTCAGGAAGGCAAGCTCGAAATTAAAATAGAACCTGTTAAAAAGCCATATTTGGATGCTTACTATGTTGCTCAATCAATCGCAGAAAAGTTGATCAGAAATTTTCCTCATCGCTCAGTCATTCACAACTCGATGAATCGAGTCAGAGAAGCAGGAGCAAAAGGGGTAAAAATTCAAGTTAGTGGCAGAATCGCCGGAGCAGAGATTTCGCGAAGGGAAAAATATTTTGACGGAACGATTCCTGCTTCCACGATACGTGAAGACGTTGATTTCGCGAAATACCCAGCGCTTACCAAGTCCGGATATATAGGAGTAAAAGTTTGGATTGCTCGTTAATCTATGCTAGCGCCCAAGAGACAAAAATATCGAAAACAATTCAGGGGTGTTTGGCGAAAAATAGCGATCAAAGGAGATAAACTCAATTTTGGAGGTTTTGGACTAAAGGCACTAACGAGCGGTTGGATCAAAGATAAAGAAATAGAAGCAGCAAGAGTTGTCCTCGCAAGAGCGACTAAAAAAAATGGTAAATTTTGGATTCGAATTTTTCCGGATAAACCATATACAAAAAAACCTCCTGAAGTGACCATGGGCGCGGGAAAGGGAGAAGTATCTCATTTTGTCGCATCGGTTTCACCCGGTAAAGTTCTTTTCGAAATCGACGGTCTTTTAAAGGAAGAGGCAGTTTCGGTTTTGAGAATCGTCGCGTCGAAATTGTCAGTTAAATCAAAAGTGATTGAAAAAAGCATCTAAATGAAAAAAATTACGAAAGAATTGCAAAATAAATCGGTGAAAGAGTTACAGAAAGAAGCAGAAGTTTTAAGACAAGAAATTGCAAAATTGCGCCTTGAGTCTGGAATAAATCCTTTGAAAGACACAAATGTTTTGATAAAGAAAAGAAAAAAATTAGCAGTTGTCCTGACATTACTATGGCAAAAGCGCTCATCGGCAAAGTAATATCAATAAAATCTCAGAAGACAGTTACCGTCTCTATTGAACGCAAGTTTAGACACCCGTTCTACAAAAAAGTAATCATAAGGCACAAGCGGTTAAAGGCGCACAACGAAAAAACAGCTTTAAAAGAAGGGGATATGGTCAAAATTCAGGAAACAAGACCACTATCAAAGGATAAACATTTCGAGGTTGTAAAAAAGATTAGTAGTTGACTACCATATGTTGCAGCTTAGATCAATTTTAACGGTAACAGACAATACTGGAGCGAAAAAAGGAATGTATATAGGAAGGACAGGTACAGGGAATAAAAGAAATGCAACCGTAGGTGATGTCATAAACATTACGGTAAAAGAAGCAATTCCCTATGCTCAAGTGAAAAAAAGCGAGAAGGTTCAAGCCGTCGTTGTGCGAACACGCAAAGAAAAAAGGCGAAGAGACGGGAGCTACATTCGATTTGATGATAATGCCTGTGTGATCTTAGCCGATAAAGGGAGCAAAGAACCTAAAGGAACGAGAATATTTGGGCCCATTGCAAAAGAGGTTAAAGATGCTGGTTTTTCCAAAATTGCAAGTTTGGCTGAAGAGATCTATTAGACATGAAAATCAAAAAAGGCGATAAGGTCAAAGTCATTTACGGAAAAGATAAGGGAAAAGACGGCATTGTCGAGCGTGTATATGCTAAGAGTGAGAAAATTCTATTGAGAGGGATCAATATATATAAAAAACACATTAAAAAGAATGAAAAGATGCCCCAAGGAGGAGTTGTTGAAATTCCTCGACCTCTTGAGGTATCTAAAGTACTTTTAGTCTGCCCAAAGTGTGGAAAGACAACAAGAGTAGCATACGAAATTGTCAAAGGTAATAAGGTGAGAATTTGTAAAAAATGCAAGAGTAAGTTATAACAATCTGCGAACCATTTATCTTAGGTTCGCAGTTATATAAGGAAAACGATGGTAATTGTTGAAATTTTCTAGAAGCGAAAATTATGACATTCAAGGATCATTTTAACAATGAGGTGAGAAAGAAATTAATCTCAGAATTACATCTGCCGAATATGATGCAAGTTCCTAAAGTAATCAAAATTATCGTAAACGTTGGCGCTGGAGAAGCTGTCACGAATAAAGGCGCAATAGAAAAGATTCAAGAGCAACTCGGTCTGATTACAGGTCAGAAACCCGTTATTACTAAAGCTCGAAAGTCAGTATCGGCATTTAAGATACGAAAAGGCCTTCCAATCGGCGTAAAAGTTACTCTTCGGAGCGCAAAAATGTACAACTTTTTAGAAAAATTTATTAAAGTTATTATTCCAAGATTGAGAGATTTTAGAGGGATAGACCCAAAGAGTATTGATCCTCATGGGAATCTTAATATTGGATTGTCTGAACAAACTATATTTCCCGAAATAGAGTTCGATAAAATTGATAAAATAAGAGGCTTGGAGGTAACGATTGTGACGAACGCAAGGGATATGAATAAAGGAAAAAAACTGTTTGAACAACAAATGCAAGAGATATGAAAAAAGGAAGGAAACTTTTTGAACTCTTAGGAATTCCCTTTAAGAAATAACATATGGCGAAAACATCGGATGAAGTAAAATTTCGCAAAAAGCAAAAATATACGGTGAGGTACAGAAACCGTTGTCCTTTTTGTGGAAGAGCACGAGGATATTTGCGAAGATTTGGCATGTGTCGCATCTGTTTTAGAGAAAGGGCGTTACAAGGTGAAATACCAGGTGTAAGGAAAATGTCTTGGTGATTTTATTTTCATAAAACTATGAGTAGATCTCTAAAAAAAGGCCCGTATATTGACGAAAAACTTTTAAAAAAAGTAATGAAACAAAAGCAGTCGGGAAGTCTTGTGCCAATAAAAACATGGTCGCGTGACTCCCAAATTGCACCGGAATTTGTAGGACATAGAATCGCCATTCACAATGGCCACAAATTTGTCGAAGTACTTATTTCCGAGACAATGGTAGGTCATCGATTGGGAGAGTTTTCTCCCACTCGTACTTTTAGAAGTCACGGTAAAGTTACCAAAAAAGTTATAGAAGCAACATAATTTACTATGGAAAACTCAATCATCGATTTCATAATACGGATTAAAAATGGATATATGGCGCGAAAAGAAACAGTGGATTCCCCTTTTTCACGTTTTAGGGAAGAAATAGCAAAAAAATTGGTTAAGCTGAGTTTCATAAAAGATTATTCGATAAAAGAAGTAAAGCCTCGAATAAAAAAGATGACCATAGAGCTTTTATATAAAAACGGCCAACCTGCCATAACAGATGTCAAAATTTTTTCCAAGCTAGGTCAACGATACTACACGCCTTATAAAAGAATTAAACCTGTTCTAGGCGGGCTTGGGTTTTCGCTGCTATCGACATCGAAGGGAACTCTGACGAATATTGAGGCGAGAAAGTTACGAGTTGGGGGAGAGCTTTTATTCGAAATCTGGTAATCTCTCGACGCGCTCGAAATAACCTATGTCAAAAATTGGAGAAAAATCAATTCAGATTCCCAAAAGTATACAGGTGGACATTTCTCAAAATTCCGTAAAAGTAAAAGGGAAAGAAGGGGAAATTTCGCATACACTACCAGAAGTTCTTAAGGTGCAGAAAGAAGGAGAAGCGCTCATGGTCAAAAGATCAAACAATGAAAAAAAGACAAAATCTCTCCACGGTCTGTTCCGTGAACTTCTCAGCAATGCGGTTAAAGGAGTTGAGAGTCCTTGGGAAAAAAAACTAGAGGTTGTAGGAACAGGTTTTAACGTGAAATTGCAAGGAGAAGATTTAGTTTTCAAAGTTGGATTTTCTCACCCGGTTACATTTAAAAAAGTGAGCGGTACCAAATTTAAAGTTGAGGGGAATAATAAAGTATTAGTTTCCGGAATAGACAAACAGCTCGTCGGCCAGGTTGCTTATCAGATAAAAATGTTGAAGAAACCAGACGCATATAAAGGAAAAGGGATTCGTTATCTGGGAGAGAAAATAAGAATTAAGCCCGGCAAAAAGGCAAAAACAGTGACTGCCGGCGCTACTCCAGTCTAACATGAAAAAAATAACTCATAATAGACAGTTAAGACGAAAAAGGAGAGTAAGCTCGAATATTGTAGGAACGAAGGAGCGGCCTCGAGTTTCGGTTTTCGTCTCAAACAAGTATATTTATGCGCAGCTCATTGATGACCAGGAGAGGAAAACATTAACTTCTTTCTCGAGTGTGCAGTTAAAGAAATCAAAAAGTTACAAGCGAGAAAAGAAAGTGCAGGAAGCCAAGATGGTTGGAGCTGAACTTGCTAAAATTTCCCAAAAAAAGGGCATTATGCACGCGATTCTCGATAGAGGGCTACATTCTTATAAAGGAAGAATAAAATCCCTAACAGAGGGTTTAAGAGAAGGAGGATTGAAAGTATGATCGATAACAAACTACAACAAAACGATAATGAAGGACAAAAGGTAGAGGAAAAAGTGCTACTGATAAAAAGAGTATCAAAGAAAGTCCCTGGAGGAAATTATGTATCTTTTACGG
>JACPMD010000013.1:0-843 GCA_016186235.1 Candidatus Roizmanbacteria bacterium
TTTCTTTAAGAAATAAATCTCCGTCCGGCGTTCCCGAAGCAAGTGCTACAAGGCCAATTTGATCAGGCCTTATTCCCGCCACTTCAAGGAGGTAATGCATTGTGAAATGGACAGTTTGTCTGGACCATAATCGTGCTTGGTCATAAGTCGTTCCGTAAGGGAATCTCCACAGGCGCTTAAATCCCTGTACGGTTTTATTATCACTTAGTCCCGCGTCTATTTGCCTTGCCATGTCAGGTACTTCGATTGCCTCACCCAAAAAAACGTTTACGCCTGTCCATCCGATTGGATTATTTTGTCTTGCTTCATACCATATTGGGAATCCTCCAGGGAGAGTGTGTTCGGTGCTATTAACGGGGCGCACGTGAGCAAATTTTTCTTGGCCTTTAAAACGTGCCTCTTTTTCTCTAGGCATACTTAATTATGCTACATATCTTACCACATGGGCCTAAAATATGTTGAATTACACTTTTCGGATTGATATAATGCGCCGATGAAATTACGATACATTCTTCTTATTGTATTCTTCTTTTTTTACTCTTTCTTTTTAAGAACAAATCAGTATACACGCGCTCAGGAAGAATTTGAATCTACCCCAACTTCGACGCTTGAGGAACCAACACAAACCCCAACCCAAGAACCGACGCAAGAGCCGAGCGCTACTCCAACTGAAGTTCCGACCGCAACACCAACAGAGACTCCAGAACCCACTCTAACTGAGACTCCAACACCCACGCCGACAAACACAACGACGCCCATTCTTACCCCAACCTCGACCATTACACCGACTCCAGATAACCCAGATAACAATGTAGGCGGCCCGCCCGGAACTTCGCCTACGCC
>JACPMD010000013.1:894-4549 GCA_016186235.1 Candidatus Roizmanbacteria bacterium
CCAACTGCTCGACCAGGAACTCCTACGCCAAGCATCCTCAAAAACAGACCAACGCCTACCACCATTGCGTTTACATCGATTATTGAAGAAAAAAAAGGGCAAGTGTTAGGCGCGCTCAAACTTCGATTTGGCCAATCACAAGATAAAAATCAATTCCTTTTTATTTCGCTTATCCTTTTTCTCCCCTTTTTGCTAGTATTGTACTTCGCTAAAGAAAAACTCAAGAATTTTTTAAAGTCACGGAAGAGATTTAGCCCCTATGTTTATAAGAAGATGTTAATCCAGTAAACTAACGTTTTGTTAAAATATCTTTATGGACTTCATGCACTATGGAAAAAGAATCTGGAGCGAAAGTAAGTGGATCAGTTGGCGATTTTCCTGTCTCTGCGCCAATCCAAAAGTCTCAACTCGATCGACTCACTCAGATACTGCATCGGCACGAGAAAGGAGTAGCAATCGCTTTATGGCTCGGCTTATTTGGTATTGCTATTCGCATTTTAACTAGAAGAGGTGATAAGATTAAACCACAAGAGCCAGAGGTCGCAAGCAATGAGTCTATCGAGAATAAAGGATTCGTAACATTTTTTCAAGACAACTGGTTGAAAGCCTTAAATATCGCTCGGCCTAAAATGAAGGGGTATGATAAGGCTGAGATTGAAGATCTGGTTGCCGAAGTCTTTACCGACATCTTCTTCAAGTACGGCAATCAAGACGCTTCTGAACTGAGAAAACTGAGGAATGCAGCTTTGCATAACGCTCTTGCAAATCTATATAGGGATGCCTCGAGACACCCGAGAGTTCCTTATGAAGATGAACTGCAAGAAGAATTTTCCAGAGAAGATATTCTAGAGGAGGTTATAGAACGTTTAGATAAAGAACAGTTAGCAGAGATGATCCAAGGCTTATCTCCTACAGAGAGATTGCTTGTTGTTTTGAAATTATCTGGACTTGAGAACAGAGATATTGGAAGAACGCTCCACATTTCAGAAAGCGCAACAAAATCCCGCTACCATAAGATAGTTCAAAAATTGAGAGAAAAACTTATCTGACTTCTCGGTTGAGTTAAGAACTTTTCATAGGGAGGAGGGAAAACCAGCTGTTGATCGCCACACGCGACGCCGCAGATATTATATTGCCTATAGGTTTTGAGCCGCTTCTGCAGGCTGCGCTTGAGACAAAAGATTCAAAAAGTGGGAGAAAGGTATTCAAAAATAGGCAGGTTAAGCGCAGAATGAATGGTCATGGAGCATTGCGAGAGCAATCGACGGCAGAGTTCCCGATGAGCAAAAAGGAGAATACCAAGAGCCAGATGAAGGCATCAGGTATATTTTAAACTACGTATACAAATTGAGAGAAATTGGAGTCATCCTCTCAGGCGGCTTTACCGAGACAGAATCTGCGAGATTGCGATTAGAATGGGAAAAATAGTATAATTTACTAAGCCCTGATGCTGGAACTGTTCAACTGTCTGTTCCCGATTGAATCGGGATTACAGACAGTTAATCCCGCCTAAGGCGGGAGCAGACAGCTTACGTAAGCCGAAGTGGCGGAATTGGCAGACGCGCACGGTTCAGGGCCGTGTCCCGAAAGGGGTGTGAGTTCAACTCTCACCTTCGGCACTTTTTTCTCGAGGTTTCCCGCATGCTTGCGGGACTAATTCATACTAAACTCTCCGCCAGCTGGCGGGATCGTTAAGTATTTATTGAGCAACTCCTCCTCAGGGCACAAACTTGCTTAGCTTCTTCGTAGTTTATTAAATCTCACAAGAACTCCATGAAAGATTTCTGCAAAAAAAAGATACAGTTGAAAAATGGAAGAATTAACATCTTTTACATTAAATTCCTTCTGTTTTGAGTTAAAAACAAGTCTACTTGTTGCAATGTATCGCTGAAGTCCGAGAAAAAAAAAGAGAATGCCCGAAGGCAAAAATATCCACCCCAAGCCTACAATAAAAGGCTCATTAAAAAATTTAATGAATGATGCGCCGGCAATGAAAAAGGTAAGAGAGGTTCGGAGATACGAAAGGAATGTCCTCTCGACTGCCAGAAGCGTTCGGTCAATTGCGAGTTGATCACGCAAAATGAGTACGTCTTTATCCAAATTGTGATAGGTATTTGCTATCATCTTTTCTCTTCCACCTCTGGTAGAAATGTAGGTTGTTCTAATAATCCGATTAAAATTCACCTAAATTTCACTCTAGAACGATATTCATTATTTGTCAAGGCTAAATTCGGATAATTAGTGTAAATTTTTGGTACAATTGTTTCTACTGGAGGAGTCCGATAGCTGGTCAATTCGGGGAGTTTGCTAAACTCCTGAGCCGCAAGGCTCGCGTGGGTTCGAATCCCACCTCCTCCGCAAGTCGTGGAGAGGAAACACATAGATGAAACTTCGTTGATTTAGAGTATAAACTTTCATATAATTAAGACATGAACGTAAACGATCTTAAAAAAAAATACAAAAACAAGTGGATTCTGGCCGAAGTAATCAAAGAGACAAAAAAACACACAATCATCGATATAAAACCGATCATTATCAGTGACAATCGTGATGAAATATATAAGTCACTTAGTAAACTAAAAAAAGGAGCTCATGTTGCCACTTTATACACTGGCAAAATTCCTCCCAAAGGCATGAGTTTTACCTTTCATGTATACCCATCTTATGCTGGTTTGTCCGGCTTAGCGGGATCAAAGCAGTCTTAGATGGGTTTATCCTGAGCAAATTCATTTGCGAATGGTATATCAATTAAAATTTGATCCCAAAACTCCCTCGCTCATTGTAGATACATATTTGGAAGGAAAAATTATCCTTCATGCGAAATTCGTATTGGAT
This sequence comes from Candidatus Roizmanbacteria bacterium, assembly GCA_016186235.1. GTDB lineage: Bacteria > Patescibacteriota > Microgenomatia > UBA1406 > GWC2-37-13 > JACPMD01. The sequence goes on from JACPMD010000013.1 coordinate 3,730, forward strand.
ACTGGCGCTAGTTTTTTGCTAGTACCATGGTGGATAGCAACTGGTCTAGGACTAAAAATCGACCCGAAGAATCTAACGCCAACAACTACCGCCTCTACAGTTGAAAATGTTCCTCTTTCTACTATTCCAAAAGTTACCTGCTTAGATAAGACTACCCGTAACGTAACTTGCATTATAAAAGATTTGCCGCCAGAAGCTGGAGTCGATGGATTGCTCGGACTCTCATTTCTTCGCAATTTTAATCTAGCGATCAATTTTAAAAAGGGAACTCTCAAATTAGAATGAATAGTAATTCATGCGCTTGACAACCCTCGGCAAAGATGTGAACATGAAGAGTATGGATTTTTCTTTATCCTTTATCTATACCTATGTCATTGCAAGCTTCTCAACGCTCATTCTCGTCGCCGTATTTTTTCAAATTAGGTCATTAAGAAAAGAATCACATAAGCTTGAGGAAGAACTCAAGGAAGAAAGAGACCTTGCTAAGGCAATCATTACCTCGATGGGAGAAGGCCTCCTTCTTATGGACACCGATTACAAAATTCAGCTGATGAATCCAGTCGCTGAACAACTTTTAGAGACGACCGCCAAAGAAGCTATTGGTCAAAAATGGAATGAGTTCCTTACAGCTTATGTGGGAGATCGAGAGATTACTTTTGAAGAACGCTCGGCAGTAAAATCTCTCCAGACAGGAAAGGTTCATATTACAACCATTACTGATGACCATTATTATCAAACCTTGTCAGGGAGAAGATTTCCGGTCGTTGCAATTACCGCTCATTTGATTCGAGAAGGCGTAGTGAAGGGTATCGTAAAGGTA
>JACPMD010000052.1:0-1083 GCA_016186235.1 Candidatus Roizmanbacteria bacterium
TACATGAAACCCTAGTTTTTTCAAAATTTCAGTGATTTCTTTTTTCTTTAGTTCAACGCCTATTCTTGAATTGATAAACTGAACCGACACGATAATTTCTTTCGGCTTGACCGGATTTGAATATATGTCTATGATTTTGCTCATCGACTTTGGAGAGGCATTCTCTTTCAAAAGTTCAACTCCGCGAAGGAGTGCGGTAAGGCTAAGTTCTGGATCTGGGCTTTTCTCGTTGTAACTGGCCGCGAGCGTTCGGATCCCATGAGTCATCGATGCCTGTCTAATCAACTGCGGATTGAGATTGTCTATAAAGAAAATTATTCTCTTTGTAGAATTGGTAACAACGCTGTTTTCAGTACCCATGATGCTCGGCAGATCGACTATTCTTCCGGTCCCATCATCGATGACAACTTCTCCACCCAGCAGGGTATATGATTTTTTATCGAGAGTGATAAGCCTCTCTCCCTTTCTTCCTCTACGAAAGATAAATTTTCCCGTTTTAATTCGATCGTAATCGAATATATGGGTAGGGTGACCGATTTCGAGCATTACATAGTTGGTGATATCTACAAGGTTGTTGAGAGATCTGATTCCAGCTTGTTCCAAACGTTGTCTTATGAATCGGGGAGAAGGTCCTACTTTAACTCCGTCAATAATTATAGCCAAAATTCTGTTGCTCAATCGTTGTTTATCTTCAATCTTGAGTGTAAGACTATTTTTAGACAGTTTTGGCAGAACAAATTCCCGTTTTAATAACTTCGCTTTTCTGCCAAAACGGGGAAGGATCGCCGAGGCCTCTCGCGCAATTCCAATGACTGAGGCCATGTCAATTCGGTTTGAAGTTACCTCAAAATTGTAGACATAATCATCCTCTATTTTTTCAACGCCTTCCACCGTAGGACCACTCAACGAAAGGTATTTTTGAATCTCGGGGGGTGTCGCGTCAGTATCAAGATACTCCTTAAGCCAGCTGTGTGTGATCTGAATATTCATTGTCAGAACTGTTCCAAAAATCTAATATCATTGCTATACAGTAGTCTCATATCGTCCAATTTCATTCCCTCTTTCATCATCGCAACTCTTTCA
>JACPMD010000052.1:1088-2863 GCA_016186235.1 Candidatus Roizmanbacteria bacterium
ATTCTTCGGGGTCAATCCCGCCAGACTCCAAAACATTTGGATGAATCATCCCTGAGCCCGCCAGTTCAAGCCAACCAGACTTGCAAATTTTACATTTTAATCCGTCCACTCTGCCTGTACCTAGACAGACTCCGCAGGTTATGTCAGGTTCAAACGAAGGTTCTGTAAACTGAAAATGTGCCGGTCTTAAGCGAATTTCTCGATTTTGGCCAAAAAATTCCTTGGCAAAATAGTCAATCGTGCCCTTAAGATGAGTTATATTGACATTTTTATCGATCGCCATACCTTCAAATTGATGAAACATCGGTACATGTGAAGCGTCCCAGTTTGGACGATAACACTTTGCGATATTGATCATCCTAATCGGTGGTTTTTTGGCTCGCAACATTTCTCTCACCTGACCGGAGGACGTGTGTGGAGATAGGAGCATTTTCCCAAATTTAGGATGCGGAGGCGCATCGACAAAGAAAGTCTCAAAGTCGTCCCTTGCAGGATGACCTTTTGGCATATTTAGCGCATCGAACGAATAATATTCCCACTCGACTTCAGGGTAAGTCATGCGTATAAATCCAATTTTTTGGAAGATCGCGCTGATTTCCTCTATTGCATACGTAACGATGTGGAGGCTGCCTTTAGGGTATTCTTTCCCAGGCAGTGTTATATCAACGTATTCCTGTTGGCTTTCATGATTAAGTAGTTCTTTTTCCTTTCTGTTTATTTTATCGCTAATGAGGGTTTTGAGGTTGTTTATTTTTTGACCAACTGATCGCCTTTTTTCCTTAGGGAAGTTTTTAATAGTTTCAAGAATGGAATTGATTATGCCTTTCCGTCCGAGATATTTTAAACGAAGATCTTCAAGCTGAGAGAGCAGTGCAGTTGATTTAATTTCTGTATATTTTAGTCCTAAAGATTTCAGCGCAGAATTAATTCTAATGATCCAGAGTTTTCTAAAATCATGCTTTTTATCTTTTCTGCCGGTGAATGCATATTCGCCAGCGTGAAGGACTGCTTCCTTCGCCTTTTTAAACTGCTTATGCCGGCTCATCCAGTACCCCTTGGCAAGTTTAAGCACCTTCTTGTGCCTTCTTCTGGTTGTAGTTCCTGCTTTAATTCTGACCATAGTATTAAGCTTTTCCCAGCATTTTTTTAACCTTTTTTTCGTATGAACCCGTTAGCTTTTTCATACGTTTTAAATTTCTCAGTTGTCTTTTGCTTTTTTTTGACCGAAGATGGCGCAGATAATGCGATCTGTGTAATACCTTTCCGCCCTTCGATATTCTAAAACGCTTTGCCGCTGATTTTCTCGACTTTTGTTTAGCCATGGTTTTTATTTCTTCCTTGCCACAACTGCGCGAATAACTCTTCCTTCTAACCTCGGCTCTTTAGAAATATTCACGAGGCCTAGGCCTTGGATATATCTTTGCACAAGCGCAAACGCCATAGACCTCTTTACAATCTCCCTTCCTCTCAATGTCAAATTTATCCTGACTTGATTTCCTTCGTTTAAGAATTCTTCTGCCTTATGAATAAGGCGTTCAAAATCCGCCTGGGCGATAAAGAGCGAGAGTTGAACGTCTTTAACAATGCTTTTTTTTATTCCTTTTCTTGCTTCTTTTTCTTTCTTTTCTTCCTGGTAGAGAAACTTTTTAAAATCGATTATTTTTGCAACTGGTGGTTGCGCTTTTGGCGCAACCAGCACGAGATCCAATTCTTTTTCTCTCGCTATTCGCAACGCTTCTTCCTTATTAAGAACGCCTACTTGCTTACCCTGTCCA
>JACPMD010000003.1 GCA_016186235.1 Candidatus Roizmanbacteria bacterium
GTTCACCATCGATATATCTCCCATTAGCTGCACTTTCTAGTTTTTCTACTTCTAAATAGTCGGAGTTTGGGAACCTTCTTTTAACTTTCTGAGTAAACGGTAAACCTGAATTTCCAATCCCGAGTATTATATCGGGATTTGTTCCTCTGAATACATTAGCCATTACATCGGCTGCCTCGTCCTGTATAAAATCATCAATTCCTCCTGTTGGATTGAATCCGTGAAGAATGATCCAGTCATCATATTGAGGATGCAATTCAGCACCCTCTATTGCCTTCTTTCTCAAATTGCGCCATCTATCTGTCATTACTCGACTCCAGTGTAATTCTCTGCCGCGGACTAGTTCTGACATCTCAAAAAAAATCGGCCATGAAGGCCGATTAGTTTTTAAAGAAAAAATTCAGCAAGGATTTGAACCCTCACCATGGTACATTTTCGCAGATGAAGAACCATTAGTCAATATTCTTTTCTGTTACTTTCTATATCTATTTATCTCATCACGAAGTTTCTCCGCTTCTCGCCGAGGATTTTCGGAGAAGATGATTCCGCGGGAAGAGTTGATAATCATTCCAGCTTTTCTAGAATTTAATCCAGCTTTGACTGTTTTTTTTATGTCCCCGCCCTGGACTCCTGCTCCGGGAACCAATAGAGTCATATCTCCGATTATTTTTCTTATTTTCGCTAATTCTTTAGGATACGTCGCGCCCACTACTAACATACAATTTCATTCCAATCTTTAACTATTCGCTCAGCAATATATTGATATAGAAACCTCTTTTCTCCAAAATTTTGAAATTCACCAGCGCCAGGATTAGAGCTTCTACAGAGTATGAAGCAACCTTTATCAGCTCTTTCAAGAAAAGGGCTCAGAGCTTCTTTTCCCAGATATGGATGAAGAGTGATCGCGTCTGCTTGTAAAAATTCGAAAGCGAATTTTATATAACCTTTATTTGTATTTCCAATATCTCCTCGTTTTGCATCGAGTATTACTGGAATCTCCGGATAATTTTTCTTCAAATAATGAAAAGTGAATTTTAACGATAATATTCCTTTCATGGCTTCGCCCTCATAAAAAGCAGAATTAGGTTTGTAAGCGCAAACTAAATCATGGGTCTGATCAACGATCCATTTGTTAAACTCGAACTGAGGATTTTTAAATTTCTTAAATCTTTCAGGAAGTTTATCAAAGTCGCTGTCTAATCCAACGCAGACGAGAGAATTATTTTTTTTTACAAGATGATCTAATTTTCCCTGAAAATTCATTTTTTCTTCTTTTCTAAGAATTCTTTTCCATGACCAACTTTAGTATTAATCGGGACGCTTTTTTTACAAAGAGGGCATTCCTCTGCACGGGAAGCCTGGGCAACAAATTCTTGCAAGGCATAAAAGGGGGCACCGATAAATTCAGAAGTAATGTGTTTAGGGTCTCTATTAAACATTACTCCTACCGAAATAACTTTACCGCCAGCATTTTTCACTGCAGCGATTGTCTTCTTAACCGAAAGGCCTGTCGTAGTCAAATCTTCCAGTACAAGCACCTTCTTACCCTTAACATAATTATCGTATCCTCTCCTGAAGATCTGTTCACTCTCGGCGGCAGTGGATGTAGGTCCTTTATTCTTTACCGTATATACAGCTAAGATTTCTTTCTTTTTGAAAAAAAACAAAAAATAAGCAGTCCATTGTGAAAGTAAAGTTCCACCTATTGCAGGCGCAGCAACTATATCTATATCCAAATCTTTGAATTTTTTTGCGAACATTTCTCCTATTTTTGCAGTTTCTTGATATAAACAATGTGACTATCGGTAATAATACCACCTACTTTTTTAAGTATGTCTACAACGTTATTTTTCATAGCCAATTTAAAACTCAAAAATTATTTAAAAACTATTAAATAGATCCCTATAATAGCCAAAAGAGATCCGATCATTTGAGCAATAGTAAGTTTTTCTTGAAAAATAATTAAACCAAGTAGTACGCCGAAAATAATTTGACTGGGGGAGGTTACCGAGACGACCTTTGAAAGGAATCCCGTTTTAAGGGCAAAATAATTTAGAAAAATGGCTACTAAAGTTGTTATGCCTGCAATTAAGGCAAATAAACCGCTTTTCGATTTTATATTTTCGAGTTGCTGAGTTCGCATCAAGAAAAAAATAACTAGAACTACCAAGATAAATATTTGAATAGCAGCTTCAATTGCGTAGGCTGTTAACGGTGATAATTTTTTTAATGCCAATTTTCGAAATACAAATGTTAGCGCAAAGAAGAATGCTGTTCCAATGGAGTAAATAAAAAAACTTAGGTTAGACATATAAAAAATTTTTCAGTCTTTGATTAAAACCCGACCATTGAAAACCGGTCCATCTTTGCAAACTAATAATCCATTATAGCTGCATTCTCCACAGATTCCCATCCCTCCGCATTTGAAAAATCGTTCTATGCTTACTAGGCAAGGAATTTTATACTTATGGGAATATTCCGCTACTTTTTCCATCATTGCCTCAGGTCCACATGCGTAGGCGCTGTCAACTTTTTTTCCTTGGATATATTTTCGGGCTAAGGCAGTCGAAAATCCTTGGTATCCTCTTGAACCATCATCGGTAGTTATTTTTACCTGACACCCTAATTTTTTAAATTTTGAAATAAACGATAAGTCTTTCTTCGTTTTAGCTCCTAAAATGATGGTAGTTTTTTTCCTGTGTGATCGAGCTAACTGGGAACAAAAAAAATATAATGGAATATACCCGTATCCGCCAACAACCAAGAGTTTTTTTTTCCCAATATTCTTAAAACTGGTCCCATATGGCCCCTTAAATGTCAATATATCTCCGACTTTTAACCTATGTATTCTATCGGTAAATTCTCCTATCCTTGCGACAGATAATCTTAAAGGTCTTGAGGTTAAAACTCCGAATGGTTTTTCATTCAATCTTGGAATCCACACCATCACATATTGACCTGGTTTGGCATCTACGTTTGTATCTAAAGTAAAATTCTTAATCCGATGATTTTCTCTCTCAATCGTTTTGATTGTTGCTGTTCGATAAAACGTTTTCAATGTACGAT
>JACPMD010000047.1 GCA_016186235.1 Candidatus Roizmanbacteria bacterium
AGCAAGATCCACGAAGAGCGGCTTATTGGATTACTTATCCTCGTCGAGCAATTTAAAAAAGGAAATGAAAAAGAGAAAAAGGCGATCTTTGATTTTTACCTCCGACACACCGCGCATATCAACAATTGGGATCTGGTAGATCTGTCAGCTCATCAGATCGTCGGAGCGTATCTTTTAGATAAAGAGTACTCTCTTTTATTGAGACTTGCCCGATCGAAAAATATCTGGGAACGGCGAATCGCAATTATTGCGACCTTTTTTTTCATCAGAAGCGATCTCTTTGAAGCGACATTTGACATTGCTCAGATTCTCCTCAACGATACGAACGATCTTATTCACAAAGCGGTTGGCTGGATGCTCAGAGAAGTAGGGAAAAGAAACCAAGAAAAGGAAGAAGTATTCTTAAAAAAACACTACAAAAAAATGCCGCGCACTATGCTCCGCTACGCAACCGAGCGATTTGATGATAAAAAAACGATTTGATGATAAAAAAAGAAATTTCTATTTAAAAAAATGAGGCGGTATAATTAACACGAAATGAGGAAAATAGCATTTGCCGCAATTGTTATTACGCTTCTTTTTTTAGGCGTATTGTTTACTCAATCCTCATCTAAAAAAACAGAGATTATCGAAGCAACTCCAAAAATTGCTAAGAAAATTTCAGTACAGCAACGAATAATTATCGATGAAGAAAATCCTCCTGCACTCAAACAATATGAAGCAGAAAAGGGAAAAACAGCGCTTGACCTTTTACAACGAACTGTGTCTGTTACAATGAAGGGTTCTGGAATCAATGCGTTTGTAACGAGTATAGATACAAGAGAAGCGTCTGAGGAAAATAAAGAATACTGGGCGTTTTATGTGAACGGGTCACTTGCAAACGTCGGCGCCGGAAGTTATCAATTAAAAGAAGGGGATAGAATAGAATGGAACATAGAAAAGTATTAACATTCATTAAGGAAATTCTCCCTGTTGTATTCATTATAGTTTCTGCAGTTATCAGTCGCATTATTCCTCATCCGCCAAACTTTACTCCTATCGGCGGCATTGCGCTTTTCTCGGGCGCTTATCTTACTGGTTTTCGTTCTTTCTTATTTCCGCTTTTGATTATGTTTGTCTCTGATCTATTTCTAGGATTTCATTCAACCTTAGCCTACGTCTATATAAGTTTCGTCCTCATTGTGCTTTTAGGCAAACTTCTGAAAAAGAAAAAGTCCTTTTTACGCCTCGCCGCAACGAGTATTTTGTCTTCGGTTCTTTTTTTTATTATTACCAACTTTGGCGTCTGGCAGGCAACGAACATGTATCCAAAAAGTACTCAAGGATTGGTTCAGTCTTACCTAATGGGAATTCCATTTTTTAAAAATACTTTGATCGGCGATTTATTTTATACCTTTCTTCTTTTCTACGGCGTTGCCTACGCGGCGACGCTTGCCCGAAAAATGCTTCTTGATTTTTCGAAAAAGAGAGAGTATCGTTAGAGCGTTCGTTTAGAATTTTGGTTTGGATCGTAGGAACTAGGTGCAAATCCTAGGCTCTGCCGGAACGGTTACAGCCCGATACCACCCAAGCCTTTAACCCCGAGCAGGGACTATGCATTTTGAAAGCTCTCTCGCACATCGAGGTTTCAGCTCTTCACGCGAGGCCGAAAGACTCAGCGCACTTCACCCTTCTGAACGAGGAGGTTATGTTAGACAACAGCTCGAAAGTTATATCAACCATCTTGCTAAAGACAAAGCAGTATCAATTCTTTATAGATACTGGACTGGTCCTAACGGTGATCTGTTTGTGTTACCTTCAAGGTCTGAAGCAACTAACGTCAAAAACCAGATTGATTTTAACGAGAGAAACGGATTGTTTTATGAAGGTATTTTGACTGCGGCATCATTGGCCCAACAGCATCCTCACCAGTTGATACTCCTCTACAGCCCAACCGGCAAGAAGCTCTTTGATGATACTCCGACTGATTCTATAGACTCAGAAATGTTAGATTTCTTGAAAAAACCGTATACCGACGGACAGCTTTATTTTCTCTATTTTGACGGTGAGGAACTAAGAAACGTTGCCGTAAGTATTAATAGTGATAATCATCCTTGGCTCTCTGAAATTTCTCCTGAGTTTGACGAAATCAACGAGATAGCTGGCGAGGAACAAAGGATCTATCACTTTCTCTCGCGGCCGATTGTTGTTGGCGATAGAGATGCATTTTTTTCCAGAAGGTGGAAAGAAAATTATCTTGTCTACTTAAATAAAAGAGAACGAATGTTTTTCCTGGACGACGTCCTCAAAGATATGAAAGCAACGCTGGCCGGGAAAAAAAGAGTCGATCCGCGACTCGAAGAATATCTTGAAGGTGCTGGAACTACAGGAAGTCGATCGAAGTTACCCTTTACTGCAGAAATGGTAGAAGAAAGCTATCTCGCTGTTCTGAAAAATTTTATGATAGCCAATAATATGGCTCGAATCGTGTTAGGTGGTGGATGCGGAGGAGACGGAATTGACCTTGCTGAATTAAGTAGAGATCCCGCTGCCCTCCTCTCCTCGATCTCAAACCATTTCAGATATCTACGACAAGATGTAATGTCTAAATTATCGTTTGTGCCGGACGAATTGAAAAACAAAGACAGCGATGGGTATCCATGCAAAAACTGTGGAGGTATTATTCCCTGGGAAAAGGAAGGGAGTGATCCTAAAACCTGGAGAGCAACATGTCCTTATTGCCCTGCACTAATTGAATCGTGCGTCAAAGTTTAGTCTGGTAAATCGGGTGGGACACTCGCTATAATAATACTATGACACCACAAAACTTTACCGCCATCGACGATCTTGTTAAAAAAAAACAGATACAGCCGACTTCAAAACCAAAAGAGTTTGAGCCGACTCCTGCGAGCGAAAAGAAATACGAAATAAAAGAAAACGCCGAGCATCAACCTACGAAAGAGGTGCAACCGTTCGTTCAACCACGAGCGGAGACGATTGAGCTTCCTCCCGATCTGAAAAAAATGGGACTCCACGCTGTAAGCACGACCCAGTTTCCAACGCAACAGAATATAACGCTGCCAATCTCTGATGATAAAATTGTCAGCGGACTCCACGCGCCCATCACCTCGTCCTTGCGCTGGCTGGCGACTTTTGCCGTTTATCTTTTGAAACAGGTCCATTTAACATTGAAGGTAGTCCATGGACATGTAGTTCGGGTAATGCGTGGTTAGCTTACTACTTTCTTTATTTCTGCAACGAAGTTTTCCTTTCCCATTGCCCCAATAAGCTGATTTGCAACTTTACCGTCTTTAAAGATGAGAAACGTGGGGATAGAAAAAACTTGATACTGCTGAGCAAGCTGAGGATTCTGGTCTACGTCAACCTTGACAAACTTGACGTCTTTAAATTCCTCTGATAATTCGTCGACGATTGGTTCGGTTACTCTACAAGGAGCACACCAGGACGCGTGAAAATCGACGAACACGACGCCTTTTTGCTCGAGCACCTCTTGCTGAAAGTTATTTTGTGAAATTGCAGAAACTCCCATATAACCTTACCATCATAGCCTTTAAAAAAACATTAGTCAAGCGTTTTTCGCGGGTTTAAAATCGAGCGCGGCAGAGTTAATGCAGTAACGAAGGCCTGTTTTAAACTGAGGAGCGTCTGGAAACACGTGGCCTAAGTGCGCACCACAGTTTGCACATACTACTTCTGTCCTTCGCATTCCATGACTCATATCTTCTTCTAGTTTCACATTGCCTTTTTTGATAACATCCCAGAAGCTTGGCCAACCAGTACCAGAGTCAAACTTTGTTTCTGAGCTAAACAATTCACTGCCACAGCACACACACTTGTAAACTCCTTTGTCTTTGCAATCGCAGTACACCCCTGAAAAAGGTGGTTCTGTTCCTTTATTTCTACAAACATCGTACTGTTCTGGTGTGAGTTTTTGTTTCCACTCATTGTCTGACTCGGATTTCATTTTCTCCTCCCACTTAGCATCTTCATAGCTTTGTCTCTTGTCATTGCTACCATGGTTTCTGTTCTAGCTATGTCTGTACGACCAACTTTAAGGAACCACTCAAAGAGTTTTTCTTCGTTTGGAGCCTCTACTATCCATACTGCATCATATCTTCCCATGGTCCAATAAGATGCCTTGATACGAATATTTTTTGGGATAGTTTTTAGAACTTTGCTTCCATATTCCGCCACCTCTTTTGCACTTTTTTTGAATTTGACAAGAACTATGGCAATCATTTTCCTACCACATTCCTCCTCCACCGCCACGCTCATCAAAGCTTTTCTGGGAAGGACGGCTGTGTGCTTTTTTCATATGTCTTTCTAATCGTTCTGGGTCATGCAGTTCCATGCCACATTCTTTGCATTTTGTTTCATTAGTTTTTTTCTTAAAAAGGCCCATGTGATATCAACAATTGTCCATTATTAAAATCAAATTGTTTTTTGATTTAATATTTACTAGTGCTTACTGGATTCTGATGATTATCAGATTTGAGAATCATTATACGCTGTTAAATACAATTCTTACATTATAAAAAATGCCGGAAACGCAGGGTATTAACCCAAGACGAACGTACTTAGGTATGCACGTTAT
>JACPMD010000048.1 GCA_016186235.1 Candidatus Roizmanbacteria bacterium
TCCTCGCTGTTTATTATTCTTTGGACCGTAAATCGTTGGCTGATCTTAAGAAGGAACTCAATAAACTTTCTGGCGATAAAACCTTGTATTGTTTTACTCTCGATCCGCTTGGCTTGGACAAGACCGACTTCTTGGATTGGGGCGAGGTTTCTTTGGAGCCTATTCCTCAAAAAATATTAGACGTATATAAACAAATTTATGAGTATTAATTTGAAACCATATCAGGAAAAGGCTGTCGATAAGCTAGTCGAGGCCGCCATTAAACTTTTGGATTTCGACGGTCCGGGAGAAGTCTGTGTTTTTCAGGCTCCTACAGGTTCCGGCAAAACCGTAATGACTGCTAAATTTATCGAGGGGTTGATCAAAAAGCTCCCCAACGAAGACTTGTGTTTCGTTTGGATGAGCATCGGCAAGGGTGACTTACACGTCCAAAGTAAGAATGCTTTGGAGAAAATTTTTGCTGGCTTTCCTCGCGTTTCGCTCATTGAGGATGAATTTAGCGGTGGCCGAGAGCGAATTGTGCAGAATGAGGTCGTTGTGGCCAATTGGGAAAAACTTCGCACAAAGGATCGAGAGTCCGGGGAATGGAAAAATTTGGTCATGAAAGACGGTGAGAAGTTGAATTTTCGTGATGTCTTGGAAAAGACACGAGAGCAAAGGAAGATCATCCTCATTGTTGACGAAAGTCACACCAATGCCTCAACTGAACGTGCCATAGAACTCAAGCAACTAATTTCAGCCGATATCATTCTTGAAATGAGTGCTACCCCACGTTTGATGCCAACCGCTTCTGATCTCGTTGAAATGAAGGCTGGGTTTGTGAAAGTTAACCCCAAAGATGTTATCGAGGAAGGAATGATAAAAAAGGAGCTGATCATCAACGAAGATATCGAGAAAATTGCCGCTTCTGAAGATGACTCCCAGTCGGCAGTGCTTGAAGCCGCTTATCGTAAGCGATTGGAACTTAAGAAGGCATTTGAAAAAGAAGGTTCAAATATCAACCCTCTTGTTTTGATACAAATCCCCACAGCTGAGGCTGGCGAAGTAAAGATTGAAGCTATAAAGAAATTTTTAGGAGATAAAAACATAACCGAGAAAAACGGCAAATTGGCCATCTGGCTCGCAGAGCAAAAATCAGAGGCTATTGACTGGATTTCAGAGCCAAACAACGAAATAGAATTTTTGATTTTTAAGCAGGCCATAGACACCGGCTGGGATTGCCCCAGAGCACACATTCTGATCAAGTTCCGTGAGAGCCATAATATCGTCTTTGAAATTCAAACTGTGGGACGCATCTTGCGAATGCCAGAGCAGAGGCATTATGACAATGAAATTTTAAATCGTGGATATATTTATACCAATATCCAATCGATTTCAGTTAAAAAGGAAGAATACAACCCAAACATAATCAAGCATCTCAAAGCTACCCGTGTAAAAAGATACAAACCGATAAAGATCGAGTCTTACTACAAGTCTCGTGCCGATTACGGTGATGTTACATCCAGCTTTACTCACGTATTTGAAAAAGTCGCCAATGAACACTTTGGTCTCGCTAAGGATGGTGCTGTCAAAGAAAATACCAAAGCTGTCGAAGCCAAAAGAGTTGACCTCAATATCAAGAAATATCAGCAAGAATTAATTGCCGATACTTCTCTTGATGTAAAAGATTTTGATTCCCTGCAAGGTAAAGTGGATGCTGACGCAATGGCTAAGTTAACGGTGGCCGCCGATGAACTCGCGGTATTTTTTGATCAAGTCATAAAGAATAATCTCGGATCATTCAAAAACGTCAAACGATCTGTTCCGGCCGTACGATCGGCTATCTATCAGTGGTTTAATAAATATCTCGGTTCCCATGAATGGTCGGACCCGTCTTTGCTATGTCAAAAAATATTCTTGCATGATAACAATCGCGGCATCTTTGAACACATTCTTGCTGACGCCGTTAGTCAGTACATGATCGTCAAGGAAAAAGAAGTCCGCAAGCGCATTGAAGAGAGCGAACAGCTATATACTTTTGAGATTCCGATTGAAATGTTTTATAACGAGCATGCAGATGAAATCGCTAAGGCCAAGAACTATTCTCACGAGCCAAGCTATTTAAATGTTGACCGCTCCAATCCAGAACGCGAATTTGAAGCGTTCTTAAATTCCAATGCCTCAAAAATAGACTGGTGGTGGAAGAACGGCGAGAACAAGCAGGACTATTTTGGCGTGAAGTACGAATACCAAAATGGCATCTATACTTTCTACCCTGATTATTTGGTCAAACTTTCCGATGGACGGATCGGCATTTTTGAAATCAAGGACTCCGTAGATCGTGACGGCAAGACTTATACCAAAGCAAAGGCCGAGGCTTTGTGCAAATATATCGCTAATCAGAAAAACAAGAAGCTATTCGGTGGGATTGTCATTCAACGAAATCATGGCTGGTTGATCAACGATTCAGAGAATTACAACTGGGACAAATGTGAACAGGACGATTGGACCGACTGGATTCCTTTAATTTTCTAAAGCTATGAGTAATTTCCCTTATCCAAAAGGTTCGGAATGGCGAAAGTGGGACATGCACGTTCACACGCCTTTTACCAAGCTAAGCAATAAATACACGCTCGCAAACAGAGGTGATGTTTGGACAGAATTTTGCGATAAGATCGAGAATTCCGACGTGGAGGTTTTTGGAATTACTGATTATTTTTCAGTAGACAATTATTTTGAATTTAGGAAAAAATTCAAAACTAAATACCCACTATCTAAAAAGGCATTCTTTCCAAACATTGAATTACGGGTAGATCGCTCGTCAAACAATCGCAACGAGGGCTACGATCTCCATCTTATTTTTGATAACAAACTTCAAGACAAAGACCTACAAAATTTCATAAATAATTTAAAGCTAGAAAATACCGATGGGAATGGCAAGAAAATCAAGGCAAACGAACTTAAAAACGACAGCAATTTCAAAACCGCTTTCACAACGATCCCAATGATCGCAGAAGCTCTTAAAGATACTTTCGGTGATAAAAAACCCTACTTTAGGGTGTTGATGGCTCATGGACATGGGGGTCTCCAGCCGGAAAAAAATGACTCTCGAAAAAATGCCGTTGCCGAAGAAACTGACAAACGCGTGGCTGACATTTATTTTGGATGTAACGATAAGGATAGAGAGTTTTTTCTTAATGATCGAGGAGAAGTAAAAAAGAAAAAACCGTGCATCTCTGGAAGCGATGCTCA